>NZ_JCACKO010000009.1:0-59414 GCF_059505445.1 Brasilonema angustatum
AGAAAGAATTAGAGACTAATCATTTGTATCAAGGATTTCGTGAAATGGTATAAGAGGGTAGGGTGTAAGGGTGTGGGGGAGAGGAAAATGCTGTGCACCATCGCCCGAAAGCACATCTCGTTGCGCTGGTGCTACCAAACTTGCTAAACGCTGACTTGTCCCTTTATCCCTTCGGCTTCGGGATACGATATTGACTTTGTTGGCAAATTGAGCTTTTTACAACACGCGAAAAACAGAAGCTCAAATAAATAATTTTCCGAAAATTTCTTTCTATAGTAATACTTTATATACCTTAATAGGTAAGTAAGTCGGTGCAAAAAAACCAAACTGTGTGAAGAAAAGTAAAAAAGGCTCAAACTCTTTCTCTCCCTGCTTGAGTGCTCTTTGCTCTCTGCCTTATTCCAACAAGAATTATTTACGCCGATCTACTTAGATTAAACATAAAACTAGTATAAATCTGAGTAAAGGTTTTAGATCTTTCTTTAACTTTTACTCTCTCAAGTACTGCATAAGTAAACCAGTTTGTCATCTACATATACACACAGCAAAGTCAGCCTAAAAGGTTGTATTTGCTTTGAGGGGATGTTCACCTCAATCATTGTACTAAGTAAGTCGGTGTGAATAAATAAAACTATGTAACAGAATGTAAAATCAGTGAAACCGCAAGCGAATTGCACCAGTTCCAAGGGAAGACGCTGCACTTTCGCTCGATTCGTGCGCTTTGCGCTTACATTACACTTCGTTTCATATGCGCTCTTAGGGCACGCTACGCGTTAGCCCTTGGCGTGCGCTTGCGCTTACGCAATGACATAGCGTGAATTATTTAAGTCGTTCTACTTACTGTAGAGGACAAAGATTGACTGCTGCTCAGATATTTCTTCTATAACTAGAATTTCTTATGTTGAAATTAGATATACCAACACTGCCTCACATTCTGGGATTCTTGGCATTATTTAGTTATATTGTCACATTACTTCCGACAATACTAAGAATTGTTTTCCCTCAAACAAAAGAGACTGGTATTCCTCAATGGCTACTAAAAAAACGCCGTATGATAGGAATTTTGGCGTTCTTTTTTGCTTTTTGTCATGGCTTTCTATTAGTCAAACAAAGAAAAATTGATTTCTTAGACTTAGAGACATCTTGGATTTATATCCAAGGAATAGGAACTTTCATAATTTTTACACTTCTGGCTATAACTTCTAATGATTGGAGTGTAAAGAAGCTGAAGAAAAACTGGAAGCAATTACATAAACTCACTTATTTGGCTATGTTTATTTTAACCTGGCATGTTTGGGACAAAATGTTAGGTCATTGGACATATTTAACGCCCTTTGCAATTGTGAGTTTAAGCGGAATCATAGTTTTATATTTTCTAAGAATTCAGATAGAAAAAGGTAAAAAACAACAAAAAAAGGAAAACATAAGTAAAAAACCATTGTGATAAAAAAACAGGTAATAGCAATGACAATAAATAGTCCAAAAAACAAGCATTTTGATATGCTGTTAAAAACCACCTATTGGAAAATTTTATTAGGATTTTTAATCACTACAACAGCGGCTGTTGTAGAGTTGAGTTGGTGGAATTTGTCTTCAGTACCAAATACTTCATCAACCTCTAAATCGTTACTAACTACTCGGCCTATTCGCACTCTCAAAGCTCATTCCGTATGGGTTTATGCAGTAGCAATTAGCCCGGATGGCAAAACTTTAGTCAGTGGTGCCTACGATGGCACTCTTAAGATTTGGAATCTGCAAACTGGCAAATTACTCGATACTATCGACGCTCATAGCGATGCAGTTGAATCCCTAGCCATTAGTTCTGACGGGCGTATGCTTGTTACCGGCAGTTGGGATAACGAGGTTAAGTTGTGGAATCTCCAAACCCGCAAACTCATCCGCACTTTCTCAGGACATTTAGACGATGTTGAATCTGTTGCCATTAGTCCAGATGGAAAGCAGATCGCAAGTGGCAGTTGGGATAAGACTATCAAGCTGTGGAATGTGGAGACTGGGGAGGTGATACGCACTATAAAACAACAAGATGCAGTCAGAACCCTAGCGATAAGTCCTAATGGGCAGCTTCTTGTCAGTGGTAATGAAGACGGCAAAATTATGATTTGGTACCTCAAAACTGGAAAGTTGAGAACCGCCCTAGCAGCACATGATCAAGCCGTTTGGTCTATTGCTTTGAGCCCTGATGGCAAAACTCTTGCTAGTGGCAGTTATGACAGGACTATTAAGTTGTGGAATTCCCAGACAGGGGAATTACTACACACTCTTGTAGGACATGACAATCCAGTTTGGTCTGTTGGCTTCAGTCCTGATGGAAAGCAAATCGCCAGTGGTAGTTATGACCGGACAATTAAGTTGTGGAATGTCCAAACTGGGGAGTTGCTTAACACTCTTGTCGGGCATAACAAAGCCGTTTGGTCTGTGGCTTTCAATCCTCAAGGTCATACTCTCGCCAGTGGTAGTGCAGACGAAACTATCAAGATTTGGCAAGTGCCTTCAAAAACTGGTATTGCCACACCACCTTCTGCTGCAGAATTAGCAGCAGTTCTGACTAAACAACCAGAAAGCACAGACTCCACCCTGTTTTATCCTTTGAACCAAAAGGTTTACAACCAAGTGAATCAAGCTTGGCAACAACGAGGGCGGAGTCAGGAAAATTTAGTTTACCGCTTGGCTGCAGGCGGTGATGGAGCAATTTTAGGTTATCAACTCGTCAATTCAAATGGTAGTCACTTAACTGAAGAAACCACGAAGAAAAATGACTTACTTTCTAAGCTGGTGAAGAGACAACCAGCAGCTAGGGAAGCAATTGTCCATTTCAGGGTGGTGTTTACTAAGCAAGGCATACTCCAAGTTAGCCCTTGGCAAGGATATAACACGACTAACTAATTTTTTGCATCAAGCTTGCTGCATTTTGAGAAATTGCCTCCCAGTTTTGTGTATCGACAAACTCTTTAAGAAACAATTGACTACTCAAACCAACTGCGATCGCCCCCGCTTCTAAAAATTCTTTGGCATTTTCTAAAGTCACACCCCCTGTCGGAATCAAGGGAATGTGACCCAAAGGTCCTCGTAAACTTCTTATATAACTAACTCCTCCCACCGCTTCTGTGGGAAACACCTTGACACAGGTTGCTCCACAAGACCAAGCAGTCACTATTTCCGTTGGGGAGAGTGCTCCTGGTATGATAGCTACGCCTATATCCACTGCTGCTTGAATCATCTTTGGATCAACGTGGGGAGTGAAGATAAATTGTGCCCCCGCTGCAATTGCTTCTTGCATTTGTTGTAAATTTAGCAGCGTACCAGTTCCAATAGTACAATTAGGTAATTCTATTTTTAGTTGTGCAATCAGTTCAGTCGCACCGGCACTATTCCAGGTAATTTCAATTAACTGTATTCCCCCAGATGCCACAGCCAAAGCCATTTGGCGTGTCAAGGACACTTCTGGGGCGCGGACAACTGCAATAACTTTATGTTGTTTGAGTTGCGATAACCAAGCTTGACCAGACATTTTTATCGAGTTTTATATTTTAGATAGCAGTTTTGATCATAGTAGATTGTAGTTCTCTACCTTTTGAATCTTTCAAATTCTGTCTTAATGATTAGGACATGTATCTTGTATCCTACCATAGATATACTTCGTTTCAATACTAAGGAGTTAAATTGATCTTCTTCGCCTATCTTTAGGAAGACATCTCTGCCTATTTATCATTTTATCAATAGTCTACTAACTCATGAGTGATAACTAATAACTGATGATTCATTAGACAAATTAAGTCGCCAGCCAGATGACACAACTCCAATCGATTTCTACATTAAAAAAGGATAGACATTCTTAATTCATCTGGTCACAATATTATGCCTCTCTATAAACTTGCAGACTTTGATCCAAATTATCGAGAAACTTTAGGTGGCGACGATATCACAGCTTTGGACTTATATACAGAAGGTGGAGTCAGAGTTGGCTCAGTCGGTGATGTTCTAGTTGATGCAGATGGTCGTTTTCGTTATTTAGTTATAGATACTGAGTATAATTCATATAATAAAAGAATATTGCTACCAATTGGTCTTTCCCGGACAGATTATAATCAGCGGCGTGTTTATGTCGATGGGCTGAGCAAAGAGCAAGTGCAAAGTTTGCCTGTCTACAAAGATGACATGACTGTTGATTACGATTATGAAGAGCAGGTACGTAAGTCTTATCGTCCGAATTCTACTGATTTAAATCACAAGCAAGATACTTATAATTACCAACAGGATGCATCCCTATACGACTTGAATGACCAGAACCATCAAACTTTCAAACTATACGAAGAGCGGCTTATTGCCAATAAAAACCGTATCAAGACAGGAGAAGTAACAGTTGGTAAGCATATTGAAACAGAAACAGCACGTGTTTCAGTACCAATTGAAAGAGAGCGAGTTATTATTGAGCGAGTGAATCCTACAGATGCAGGTAGAGCAGTAAATCCCAGTGAATTTCAGTTTCAAGAAGGGGAAATAGCACGCATAGAAATCTACGAAGAAACCCCTGATATTCATAAAGAGACGTTTGTACGTGAAGAAGTCCGCGTTAGAAAAGTAGTTAAAACAGAGACAATTGAAGCACAAGAAACAATTCGTCGGGAAGAGTTAGATGTTCGTACTCAAGGAGATTTACCCATAGCTCAAACTGATATGACTCCAAATGATCTTGTTTAAATTGCTTTTTTCAAAACTTTTTGAATAGAGTTGTAATCTAAAAAAAGACAGGCAAGATAAAAAGGACTCATATTTTGCCTGTCTTTGTTATTTAAAACTCTGCTCTGAACAAAAAGTATAAAACTTAAAAAAAAGCAAGAGAAGTTAATCACAAAAAATAAGATATGACTTTAGAATACTAGTAACATCAACTGATTCCGTCGTTAGGGAGATGGAGTATATTTGATAATCTGGTTAACATCATAGATGAGAAATGAGAAAATAGGTTAAGAGGAAATTATCATGGCTTTATATAAAATTGCAGACTTTGATGCAGACTACAAAGATACTTTTCAAGGTAATGACATCAAAGGAATGGGTGTTTATGGGGAAGGAAGCGATGAGAAAGTCGGTACTGTAAGTGATGTTTTAGTAGATGAAGAAGGTCATTTCCGCTATTTAGTTGTTGACCTAGGTTTCTGGATTTTTGGCAAGAAAGTCTTGTTACCAGTTGGTCGTTCTCGCATTGACTATAACGTTGATCGCGTTTATGCAATTGGAATGACCAGAGAACAAGCTGAAAGATTACCTGAGTACAACGAGCATGACGTTCTTGATTACGACTATGAAGAGCGGGTACGCGATACATATCGCCCTGCTTTAGATACAACTCGCGCTCCCTTAGATACAACAACTCCTTTGGAAGCATCGGCTGGTTTAGCAGATCCAAGATTGTCAGCTGGTTTAGCAGATCCAACATTGTCAGCTGGTTTAGTAGATCCAACATTGTCAGCTGCCACAGCAGGATATCAGCCAATACCTGCGGCAAATTATCCCACTTATGACCGGGATACATATAAATATGATCAAGATGCTCCGTTGTACAATATGAACGAGCAGGATCATCAAACCCTCAGATTATATGAAGAACGGCTAGTTGCTAACAAGAGACGCCAGAAAGCTGGGGAAGTCACGGTTGGAAAACGTATTGAAACTGATACTGCACGAGTTGCGATTCCAGTAGAGAAAGAGCGAGTTGTTGTTGAGCGAGTCACTCCAGCAGATGCTGGTAGAGCAGTTGCTCCTGGCGAAGCAACGTTCCGTCAAGGAGAAGTTGCTCGCGTAGATATCTACGAAGAAACTGCTGACGTTCGCAAAGAAGCTTTTCTACGTGAAGAAGTCAGAGTCAGCAAAGTGGTAGACCAAGACACGGTTGAGGCTCAAGACACAATTCGTCGTGAAGAATTGGATATAAACGCTCCCGGTCTTCCCATTGATGAGCGCTAAATAAAATATTTTGCCCTAAGTGATGCAAGTAGAGACCCGAAATTTCGCGTCTCTACTTATCATTAGTAAAGTTAATGACATCAATATTTTTTAAAATTTCAACTCAGCAGTTATGACTTTTTAACAATGATTGACAAAAAAAAATATAATATCAGTCATGAAAAGGCAAGTAAAATTGCAAGAATTAGTAATCTTTTAAAAAATTTAAGGGCAAAACTCAAAAAATATACCGTTATTGATAGAGAAAGTCAGATTGTAGGTGAAGTTAGAGATTTAATAATAGATATCAATCGTCAGCTAAATTTTGTGGTATCGAAATCGGACAATCAGGAAAATGATCGATTAATTCTATTAAGCAGTAAGCTCGTCGAGAAAGTTGACTCAAAAATTAAATTTATTTTCATAAACTTAAAGAAATCGCAAGTACAATATTTACCTAACTATATAGAAAGAGAAACTCAAGATAGTGAAATGGAAGATAATTTAAACACTCAAGAAGCAAATACACAAAACTCAGAGTTGATTGCAGCAGTAGCAGCTGCTACAAATAGTCAGGTCTCTTCAGTAGAAGATGTTATTCGTTTGCTCGGAGAACGATTAATAATTGAGCGCACCAAACGTAAAGTTGGTGAGGTGATTGTCCGTAAAGAAATTGAAACCCAAATTGTACAAGTGCCAATCCGGCGCGAGAAACTGATAGTCGAACAAATTAGCCCAGAATACAAACAGCTTGCACAAATAGATTTAGGAGAAGAAGCAATTTCTGGTGTTGATTTGATTCAAGGGGAAACATCTGCATCGACGACTACCCATTTGGATGATGCTGTGAGTGTAAATAGTGAAGTTAGCTCTCCAAAAATATCGACGACTGCCCATTTGGATGATGGTTTAACTGTAAGTGGTGAATTTAGCTCTCCAAAAATAGCCAGTTTACTTTTAAATGCGATAGCCCTAGAGCGAAATCATGGATGCAAAGCAGTGCGAGTCACAGTCATTGTGGAAGATGAAGAACATCAGAAAACATATAAGGAGTGGTTTGCCCGCACCTCAAAAGGGTAAAAGCCCAATCCTATCATCCCAATAATTTTTCAATAGACCCTAAGTCCGTAACGACTTGGGAGTCTTTATTTTTTTGAAGTCCCCTTTTTTATCAAATAATTTGGAAAGTTGCTATGTTCTGTTGTAGCTGAATATCGTTGCATCTATATAAAAAGTTAGATAAGTATGACTCGTAATATCTATGCCCTGCTGGTTGGCATTGACGAATATCTAAGTCCTGTCTCTGCCCTTCAGGGCTGTGTCAACGATATCATGGCTGTACAAGAATATTTGCAAGGACGGGTTGCGACAGATGGACATCAGCTACATCTGCGTACACTACTAAATCAAAATGCCACCCGTCAAGCAATCATTGATGGTTTCCGGCAACATCTGTGCCAAGCCAGTAGTGAGGACGTGGTATTGTTTTACTTTGCAGGGCATGGTAGTCAAGAGGAAGCCCCAGAAGAGTTTTGGATTTTAGAGCCAGACCAACTCGATGAAACCATTGTGTGTTTCGACAGTCGCAGTCCCGGAAGTTGGGACTTGGCGGATAAGGAGTTGGCGAAACTGATCGCTGAAGTAGGGGAAAAAAATCCTCACATTACTATTATTATGGACTGCTGTCACTCTGGTTCTGGTACTCGTGATTTGGACAGGGAAATAGCAGTCCGTCAAGCCCAAAGTGACCGACGAAAGCGACCTTTAGACAGCTTCATCTTCTCCTTAGCAGAAGTCAACCAATTAGCAGCTTCCCAGAGTCGGGAAGAAAATCTAAGTCGCTGGAAGTTCCTGCAAGGAAAACATATTTTTCTTTCCGCTTGCTTAAACACCGAATTAGCTAAAGAGTATAACGGGGATGGGCAACGTCGGGGAGCATTTTCTTACTTTTTGCTCGACACTTTAAAGAAAGCGAATGGTAACCTGAGTTATCGAGACTTATTCAAGCATACTAATGCTTTGGTTCGCAGTAAAGTTACAGCGCAATCTCCGCAAATAGAAGCAACAGTTTTAGGGGACTTAGACCAACCTTTTCTTGGGGGTGCGATCGCCCCACGCACTCCTTACTTTACTGTTTATGATCACAAAGACTACGGCTGGGTGATTGATGGCGGTGCAGTCCACGGAATTTTTCAACCTGTTGGGGATGAGACAACCTTACTGGCGTTGTTTCCCTTTGATAGTTCTGCTGAACAACTGCGTCAATTGTCAGGGGCAGTCGCTCAAGCAAGAGTGCTGCAAGTCCTACCGCAAGTTAGTAAAATTCAGATCAGCGGTATAGACAACTTAAACCCCGACACAACTTTTAAAGCAGTTGTCACGAGTTTGCCCCTACCACCTAAAAGAGTTTTCATCACAGGGGAAGAAGCAGGGATAGAACTTGCTCGCACTGCACTCTTGCAAGCCGGTCCTCAAAGTCAACCTTCCTTATATATTCGTGAAGTCACCACCCCTCAAGAAGCCGAGTTCCAACTGGTTGCTCGTGATGGTAAATATTTCATAACACGACCCGCTGATGACCGTTTGTTAGTCGCACAAATTCCGGATTACACAACCGCAACAGCTTTACAGGTTATTCAGCGATTAGAACATATTGCCCGTTGGACAAATATTGTTGAACTCTCCAGTCCCGCCAGCAGTCATATTCGACCTGATGCAGTGCAAATGGTGATTGAACAAAACGGACAAGAACTGCAAGATGTGCAACTGCGCTTGGAATATCGACAGGAAAATGGCAAGTGGAACCCACCTTCTTTGAGAATTAAGCTGAAAAACACCAGTCATGAACCACTGTACTGCGCTCTGCTGGATTTAACAGACCGCTACACCGTCAGTGCTGATTTATTTGACGGCGGAGGACTCTGGCTACAACCAAGACAAGAAGCTTGGGCATTAGGAGGTAACTCGATTTCTGCCACAGTTCCAGAAAAACTATGGCAGGAACAAGGAATTACCGAAGTCAAAGATATTCTCAAACTGATTGTCAGTACCGCCGAATTTGATGCTACCTTGCTTCAACAAAGCGAGCTTGATTTACCTTCTCGCTCAGTACCAACACCTCGTCGTGGTAAAGGTACTCTAAACCGCCTCATGAACCGGATTCCATCTCGTGACATCACAGCCAAACCAGAGGAAGAAGAATTATGTGACGACTGGGTAAGCAGTCAAATTACCATCACAACTGTGCGCCCTCAACAGACAACTTTGGTGCCCAAGGGAGAAGCTAACCGCTCTAGCACACCCCGTATTACTACCCAAAAAACTGCTGTTTCGACACCTGTTGTTAATACCACTACTAACAGTACTCAAGCCCAGGCAACTAAACCCAAATGGTTAATTGGCGGGGTTATTGGAGGATTAGCTGTATTCGCAATGATTGGCTTGCTGTTCTCGCCGCATAAATCAAATGACACACAACTCAGCAATCAAAGTTTTCAAAGTCAGGTACGTTAGCCATAGGTGAGGGAGTAGCCACCTTTTTTGAAAGCTGCATAAGTTGCAAATGGTGTCACCTATATTCTCATATCAGCGAACTGGTAAAAACAGAAATAAGGAACTACCGCCATGCCAGACTTTGCACGCAATATGGCATTTGTGATTGGCATAAATAATTATAGCAACGGCATTCCCCCCCTGCGCAACGCCCTGAATGATGCCAAAAAGCTAGTGGAAATTCTGCGCGAACAGCATGGATACCAGGTGTGGGTGTGTTTAGACCAAGTAGCAACTCTCAAGAATCTTCAGGATTTATTCGAGAAAACTCTTGCACAACAAGTTAAACCAGATGACCGCTTGCTGTTTTACTTTGCAGGTCATGGTATTGCTCTCAACAGTGAGGATGGTCCGAGTGGTTATTTGATTCCCCAAGATGCCAAGTTGGGAGATACCAAAACCTACTTACCGATGACCCAGGTACATGAAAGCCTGAGTAACTTGCCTTGTCGTCATTTCCTGGGTATCCTCGATTGCTGTTTTGCTGGGGCTTTTCGTTGGTCAAGTACTAGAGACTTGTTAATGGCATCAGAGGTGATTCATCAAGAACGCTACGATCGCTTTATTACTGACCCAGCATGGCAGGTGATAACTAGTGCCGCCTCCGACCAAAAAGCCTTAGATGCGTTTACTTTCAACATTGATCGCGGTGAAATTGGCAATCATTCCCCATTCGCCAGTGCGTTGCTTGAAGCACTCACAGGAAGAGCTGATGCTTTTCCTCCGGCTACTAATGATAAACCCTGTGGAGATGGGGTGATTACTGCTACGGAATTGTATTTATATTTGCGCGATCACGTCGAATTAGCCACACAAGAAAATCGCTTACGACAAACCCCCGGAATTTCGGCACTGAACAAACATGACAAAGGCGAGTACATTTTCCTGACTCCAGGACACGTACTGAACTTACCACCAGCACCTCCTTTGGATGAGTCGAAAAATCCTTATCGCGGTTTGCTGTCGTTTGACGAAAAACACAGTGACCTGTTTTTCGGTAGAACTGCACTTGTAGACAAACTGCACAAGTTTGTGACCACTAATCCCCTCACCGTGGTATTGGGTGCTTCCGGTTCAGGGAAGTCCAGCTTGGTGAAGGCGGGATTAATTCCTCAACTGCGAAAGTCAACTATGGAGCATATGGAGCAATGGTACATTTTGTCAACGATACGTCCTGGTGAGTTTCCGTTGCGGGCGTTGAATATTGCGCTCAAAAATGCCAAATTGCCAGAAGTAGAAGTTTCCAATCCTTCTTTTGGGCAAGCTGTGAAGAACCTTGCCGAGAGTATAAAAGTTTGGGCAACTAGCAACCCTAACTTCAAGCTACTACTATGTATTGACCAGAGTGAAGAACTGATTACCTTGTGCCGGGATGAGAAGGAACGTCAGGAGTTTTTTAGGCAATTAGGTGAGGCGATCGCCACTTATCCTCAGCAACTACGAGTAGTAATTACGCTGCGCTCCGATTTTGAACCCCAGCTGCGAGACTTTATCTTACAATTGCTTCCTAATGCCCTTCAGTTGGAAAACACCGCCATAAAAAATAAGTGGAAAGTCGCGCGATTTATTGTGCCTGCGATGTCGCGAACGGAATTACGCGAAGCAATTGAGAAACCAGCAGAAGCACGGGTGATGTATTTCTATCCGCATAGTCTGGTAGACCAGTTGATTGATGAAGTAGCGGATATGCCAGGAGCATTGCCGTTGCTATCCTTCGCCTTGAGGGAGATGTACTTGAAGTATTTAAAGCGACAGCGGGAGGCTAGTAACAGCGGTATAACTATTGACCGCGCTTTCACCCAAGCAGATTATGAAGAATTGGGAGGGGTGATCCAATCTCTAACGCAACGCGCTGACCAAGAGTATAAAGCACTAGTAAAAGTTAACCCAGCTTACGAGCAAACTGTACGTCACGTGGTGCTGCGGATGGTTGCTCTTGGGGGTGGGGAAATAGCACGCAGACAAGTACCGAGGTCAGAACTGGAGTATCCAGAGGCGTTACAACCGCAAATCGAAGAGGTGATTAAGCGCTTTAGTGATGCACGCCTACTGATTAGTGGGACAGATGCAGAAGATAAATCTTATGTGGAACCTGCCCATGATGCTTTGGTGCGGGGTTGGCAAAGATTACAGAATTGGATCAAACAGGAGAAAAATCTAAGACTGCAACGCCGTTTAACACCTGCAGCTGTTGAGTGGAAAAGCAAGCAACAGAAAGACTATCTTTGGCACAGTGATCCTTATTTGGATGTATTACAGAAGGAGGTACTCAACTCATCAAAAAACAACTGGTTAAACCAGGTAGAAACTGAGTTTGTCAAGCGTAGCATTCAACGTCTAGAAAACAACTACCGTATCAGAATGGGCTTAATTGCGGCTGCACTTATTACTGTGTCGGGATTTGGTATTATTGAGTGGTATCAAAGGCAAGTTGCTGAACTTCAAGCCTTAGCTTCATCCAGTGAAGCACTGTTTGCTTCAGGTCGTCAGTTAGATGGATTGAGAGACGGTTTAAAGGCAGGGCAAAAACTAAAATCTCCTATTGGTGCAATAGTGCCAGCCGAAGCTAAAAGCCATGTAAAAACTGCCCTCATGCAAGCAGTCTCTTTGGTTAATGAGCGTAATATCTTACAAGAACCTAATGACAAGCAGAATCAGGTGCGTAGTGTTAGATTCAGCCCCGACGGCTCGATCCTAGCTTCCGCTGGCGATGACAATACTATCAGACTCTGGAATGTGGCGAGTGGGAAGGAATGGCATAAGTTCACTGGGCATAAGATGAGAGTCAATAGCGTTGACTTTAGTTTTGATGGCAAATTGTTGGCTTCAGCTAGTTGGGATGGAAAAATCAAACTCTGGAATTTGGCAAATTTTAAGGAAGTTACACCACGCTCTCTAATTGGTCATAAAGAACCAGTTTACAGTGTTAGCTTCAACCAAAACGGCACGATTTTGGCTTCCGCCAGTTGGGATGGAACTATCAAACTTTGGAGAGTATCGAACGGCGATTTAATTCAAACACTTACACCGCAGAACCAGAAAAATAAAGATAAACAAAAAAACCCAGTTAACGTAGTCAACTTTAGCGAAGATGATAAGCTAATTGTTGCTTCCACTGAGGATGGAACAATATACTTGTGGGACTGGGATGACAAAAAGCAGGATGCTAAGCTTCGCAAAACTTGGCAGGGACATGAAGATCAGGTGATTGGTGTCATGTTTAGCCCAAGAGGCAAGATACTAGCTTCAGCAAGCTTTGATAACACAGTAAAACTCTGGAGTATTCCAGACGGCAAGTTAATTAAGACACTCACGGGGCATCAAAACCAGGTTTATAGCGTTAGCTTCAGTTGTGACGGTAAGACGCTAGCTTCAGCTGGTAGTGACAACACCGTTAAACTCTGGAGTTTGGATAACCCTGAAAAACCAAAAGAAATCAAGGAAATCACCACGTTAGTAGGCCATAAAAACGCAATCTTTAGCGTTAGGTTCAGTCGAGATGGTAAAAGTCTCGCCTCCGCAGGCGCTGACTCGAACATCCGACTGTGGAATTTAGAAAACGACGTAGTGGTGAAAAAGCTTCCAGTTCATAAAGATAGCGTTAATAGCGTTAGTTTTAGTCCGGTGGACAATGGTAATGAGTATACATTTGTAAGTAGTGACAAAACAATCCGATTTTGGAGTCTAAAAAATGATGAAATCACGATGTTGCCAGATAATAGTCAGATAAACAATAGCAAAAACTCCAGCCGTAAAAACAATATTGCCGCACCTGAAAAGAGTGAAAAAAGCCAAAAAAATCAGATTCGAGATCATAGGAAAACTGAGGAAAACCCAGAAGAAATTAATAGTGTCAGTCTCAATGCCAAGAATAAGATGCTAGCTTCGGGGAGTATAGACGGAACGATCAAACTTAGGGATTTGGCTACCCATAAATTAAAACAAACACTTCCGCAAGACTCAAAAGAAAATTTACGTACTCTTTATAACGTCAATTTCAATCTCAAAGGGGATATTCTTGCAGCTACTTATGAGAGCAGTATCATTAAACTGTGGCATATTTCTGGGAATGACTATAAAGACATTAAGCCCATTCATTCTGATATTAAGGGGTATACTCTAGACTTCAGTCCTAATAGTGATGTTGTTGCAACAACTAACGACAATGGCATTATCAAGCTCTGGAAAATGGCGAATGGTCAGGAAATTCAGCAACTAAAAGGAAATGAGAGCAAAAGCCTTAATTTTAGCCCTGATGGTAAGATTCTCGCCTCAGCTGATGCTGATCACACAATCAAACTGTGGGATATGACTAACTATAAGCTAATCAACACACTAAAAGGGCATACAGAAGCAGTGCGTGATGTGCGTTTTAGCCCAGATGGTCAGATACTGGCTTCGGCAAGTGAAGATAATACCATCAAACTTTGGAATAGAGATGGTAAAGAACTCATCACCCTTAAAGGACATACTGCTCCCGTCTACAGCGTAAGCTTTAGCCACGACGGTAAGTACCTCATTTCTGGTGGTGCTGATAAAACTGTTCGTTTGTGGAATTTAAAATTTCTGGATTTAGAACCTTTGGTTGATCGTGGTTGTCGATGGGTACGTGACTATCTCCAGAATAACCCCAATGTCAGTGAGAGCGATCGCCACCTCTGCGACAACTAGTTCTTACTTTTAAGAGCGATCGCTTCGCTTGGCTGACGCGCAAAGCGCTCAGCATGAGCGTGAGGCAGATCGCGCTTCTCACCAAATGAAAAGTAGAGACATTGCATCCAACGTCTCTAAATGCCAAATGGTATTGAGCTATGGACCTCTGTCTTTCCCCGGTGAATCGCATGCACGTTCTGTGTCAGCTACAACTTCATTTTCCAGACTTCTTTTCAATTCTTTCTTTTTTAAATCAATCTCTTTCTTAACATCCTCAGTTTCAGATGTTACTTGACTTTCAGGATCTTTTTTCGATTCTTGATTTTCCATATTCGATATTGCACCCAAATTTTGTAACAGTGATATTACCCTACTAAAATCATACCTCTAATTTATCTTTCTACTGCCCCCAAAGCTTTTAATGTGTTTTTCTGAGAAGTTGTTAAACCAATGGCATCTTTAATATTCATACCTTCATAGGGTCTATCGATTCTCATCGTTTTCACGCATTCCCCTGTTTCAATATTCCAAAGCTTGATAGTTTCGTCTTCGCTGCAGCTGACTAATAAGGGAGAATTGGGACTAAACGCAATTGACCGTACTGCTTTATGATGTCCTGCAAATGTTTTTAAATTTTCACCTGTAGTAACATCCCACAGTTTAACTGTTTGGTCGTCGCTTCCACTCGCTAAAGTTTTGCCATCTGGACTAAAGGCGATTGTTCTGACTCGATATGTATGTCCTTGAAATGTTTTAAAAATTCCGCCTGTGCTAACATCCCACAGCTTAATTGTTTGGTCTCCACTAGCACTTGCAAGGATGCCTGCACAGGGACTAAACACAACAGATAAAACCCAGTCACTGTGTCCTGGGAACGTTTGTAAACAAATTCCTGTACTCACATCCCAAAGCTTTACTGTGTTATCGTCGCTACCACTTGCCAGCATTGAACTTTGAAGATTAAAAGCAACTGTTTTGACGTGATGAGTGTGTCCTTCGAGAGTGTGCAAACATTCACCCGTGCGCCAATCCCAAAGCTTTACGGTTTGGTCACGACTAGCACTTGCTAAAATTTGTCCATCTAAGCTGAAACTGATTGCATTTACCCAACTACTGTGTCCCCAAAGTGTTTTCACACACTCACCCGTACTTGCATCCCAAAGCTTTATGGTTGTGTCATCACTACTACTTGCTAAAATTTGACTTTTTTGGTTTGTTTCAACATCTGAAGTAATGAATTTGCTTGTACGAACATCTATATTTTGTGGTGCAAAAGTGACTGACGAAACCAAGTTAGTATGTCCTTGTAAAGTTTGTAGACATTCACCTGTCACAACATCCCATAATCTCACTCTTTGGTCTTCGCTACTACTTGCCAGCATTTGACCATCTGGACTAAAAGCGACAGATAACACCCAATTACTGTACCCATCCACTGTTCTTAAGCATTGTCCTGTATGAACATCCCACAGCTTCATCGTTTGGTTTTCACTGGCGCTGATTAGAGTTTGTCCATCTGGATTAAAAGCAACCAACCAAACGCGTGAAGCGTAGCTATCGCCTAAAGGCGAATCGCTATGCTCATGCAAAGTTTGCAAACACTCTCCTGTTAAAGCATCCCATATTTTGACTGTTTTATCTTCACTCCCCGTTGCCAATGTTTTGCCGTCTGGGCTGAAAGCAACTGCCCACACATAACTGTTGTAATCTGGTAATATTCCCATGCACTCACCACTGGCTAAATCCCAGAATTTGACTGTTGTGCCATCACTTGCAGTGACTAGTGTTTGCCTAAACCCCTGCGGGGACGCTGCGCTAACAGGACTCAGAGCAATAGATAGCACCCAATTGATATGAGTTTCTAGGATTTGTAGACACTCACCCGTGTTTACATCCCAAACTCTCACGGTTTGGTCTTCACTACCAGTAATTAATGTTTGCCCATTAAGACTGAAGGTAGCAAACATGACTCGACTGGTATGTCCCGGCAAAATTTTTAAGCATTGTCCGGTGTGGGTATTCCATAATCTAATTGTTTGGTCGTTGCTACCACTTGCTAAAATTTGTCCATCTGGACTAAAGGCAAGAGATTGTACCCAACTTGTATGACCTCGCAGTGTTTTAAGACATTGTCCGGTGTGGATATTCCATAACCGAATTGTTTGGTCATTGCTACCACTTGCTAAAATTTGTCCATCTGGACTAAAGGCAAGAGGTTTCACCCAACCAGTATGACCACTGTAGGTGATAATTTGTTTAATGTTTGCAACTTCCCACAAAATAATTTCATTATCAATACCTGTTGCCAAAAACTTTCCATCTGGGCTAAAAGTTGCTGAGAAAATACCTCCTAATGTTCGAGTCAAAGCAGACTTGCTTAAATCGGAGTTAGCGAAGTTGACTCGATGCAAATTCATGCCCTGTAAGTAAGCTTGCCAAACAGTTAACTTAGAAAAATCATAACCATTAAGGTCTACATGAAGTTGCCAGAGTAAATTGAGAATATTACCAGCAGCATATCCTGGTTTTTGTAAGGTAGACGACTTCAGTTTTGACAAAAGCTGATTCAAAGAAATTTGAATATTTTCTCGATGACCAAAAAGAGTTAAGAGTTTATCTACTACTGGTTTTAGGGCTAGCCTGATTTGTGCACTGAGCACGTAATCTTTGGCTTGAGATTTGATTAATGCACATCGATTTAACAATGTGATTTCTTGAGTTTCAATCTCTTGGCAAATCTGTTCGATGAATCGGTCAATCACATACTCCATCACCACCGGTTGTTGGGTAAAGTTACCAGATTTTTTCTCAATTAATGAACGCGATTGTAGAGATTCTAATGTTTCTAACAAATCTCGTAGTGAGACAGCAGGAATCATGTCTGCTTGTAACTCTGTAAACGACACCCATTCTCGATTAATTGTCAGCCAGTACATCACCTGTTGTTCTAAAATTGACAACCGATTAAACTGCTGCTCTAGTAAATCTGAAATATCTCCAAAAATAATGGTCCCTTGTTGTAAAAACTGAGCAGCATCGCCGTCAAATAAATCCGCAATAGTAGTTGCGACAATCTTTAATGCTAAAGGATTGCCTGCATAATATTCCACAAGCGATCGACATTGTTCTTCTGATACAGAAAAGCCTTTTTCTGCCATAATTGCCTGACCTTCTGCTTGTGTTAAGCCAAACAATCTCAGTGAACGAATCGGAGAGTTGATACCTTCTTTAAGGCTAATTCCTCTAGGTTTCTCTCGACTGGTTAACACCAGGCAACTCTGATGTTTACTCTCTCCCAAACATCTGAAAAGTTGCTCATATCCTTCATATCCTTGTCGATATGCTCCGGCACGTTTGTCATTACATAAAATTGACTCACCATTGTCTAGCACTAATAAACAGCGTGAGTCGCGCAGATATTTTATTAAGCAAGAGATTTTACCGTCTAAAGTTTCTGGTAAAACGGTTTGCTGTTGATTGGAAAAAAAGTTAATTAAGTCGCTCAAAAGCTCATGAATTGATGGTGCATTACGGAGACTTCGCCAAATCAAGTACTCAAAATCATCTTCCAGATGCTGTGCTAACTTCACAGACAAAGTTGTTTTGCCAATCCCACCCATACCAAGTAAAGTAATGAGTCGGCAATCTTCCTTAATAATCCATTGCCTTAATGTGGTGAGTTCTTCAGTACGTCCATAAAACACTGAGGCATCAATCGCCTCTCCCCAATCCTGATATTTGCTGGTGGCTCTTGTTTTCGTATTTTGATCTAAATGGAAATAAAGAGTTTTTTCACTCAGTTGTAACCAAGTTGGTGGTTCTGCTGCAGGATTAATACAAATAACAGGTAACCAAGAAGCACCAGGAAAGTTATCTTCTAAACCATGTAACTTTCTGCGTGCTTGCTGCACTGATAGGTGTAGAGGCAGTTGTTCCAGCGCAAAAGCTTGCAAAAAATACTTAAAAAATTCCTGTGCTACGAAATTTGGCACTGGCTCTCGCATCACAATCACTGTAGAAAAATTCAATTTCTGTAGGGCATTTGCCAATCCTAAACCATCACAAGAGTTGAAAATTGCCAAGCGTAAACCATTATCAATGGCTGCTTTCAGAGCTTCTTCTAACTGTTCAATTGTTAGACTATTATTTGTCTTGTTCTCGTTAATATAAATCCGACCTGTTTCACCTTCGCTGTGACTATGACCAGCAAAAAATAGGAGATCCCAGCCAGCAGAATCCCAAAGCTGTGTATTGAATTCTTGACGTGTTGGATTTACAATAAAAACAGGTTCTGCACCTGGTAAATTCTTGATAAACTCACTTTCTACTTCCAGACTTATGCCTTCACTGTTCCCCAAAATTGCCAAGATTCTGACTATTTTTCTATGAACTTGTGGTTGTGACAATTTGGGGCGTTTATATTCTGATTGAGACAGAGCTATTTCTGCGTGTGGATAATCATTAAATAAATCGCAGCGATACCAGGGTATTCGCCGTATTATTTCATTATCAGTTTCAAGAATTATCCGTATTTCTTCTGTTGGGTTTAGTAAGGTGCGTAGTTGTCGGCTAGTATTGAGAATTGACTCGGATTTGAGCCAAGCATTCATACTTTCTTGTAACTGTTGACATAAATCCTCGAATTCAACAGTAGAGACGTTGGTTATAGCGCCTTCATCAATTTCTAGTTCATCATCTTCCTCTGCCAACCTGGAACGTAGATACACGGTTTTACATAAACTATAATAGGTTAGCTGCCATTTTTGATACAATTCAATCAAGTTTGGTGCAGGGGGTAACGAGCCGATGAATTGCTCTGGAAGCGGTTGACTAAATGTCCACAATTGGATGGTCACTTTTGGAAATCCATCACACAAGTTACCATGTCCCAGATTGATGACAACTGACTTGCTCATTTTAAAATTAAAATATTATACGATAAATATCTATTTCACATTAGTCCATATCTTCTTTAATAGCATAAGGTTAGCGACAGCCGCGCCTAGAGTAGGGTGCAATACTATTCGGTAATATCTACGCAAATCTTAATAATTGGTGATATAGGACTCGTATTTGATTTTTGAAAAAAACTCAGTACAATTTTATTGCTTCTTAAGAGTTCCCTGTTCCCTGTTCCCTGTTAAGCGTCTCTACTTTGTGATTCACCAAATCAAACCGGATTCCTATATGTGAGTAAATAATCACAAGTGTCAAGGTTAACACTATTACCCAAAAGAATTATATCGTGGGAAAGAAAAACAACTTCCGAAAAGTTTGGAAAACCTTAACTGAACTAGGTCAAGAGTTTGGAGTGTCAGCCGTTTAATTCGGTAATCTGCTCAAGCAATATGGATTACGCGAAAAAGATGGTGAACCTAGTCAAATGGCTAAAGATGGTGGTTTATTTGAAAAAATTACGCCCAAAGAAGGTAAGTCTTATTATTTATGGCATCGTGAAAAAACGTCTGAGTACCTTATTTCTCAAGGTGTCGCTAAAAATGGAGTATCAGCTAAAGACGCTGAAATGATGACTGAAGCTCGAAAATTAGCACGCTCCTACATGGAAGCTCAACAATTAGATGATGAAGGCTCTAAGCTTGGTTACATAATGCTCTCTGAAATGGTAGATGAGATTAAGAAAGTTGGTTTAGAGCGGTTCAATCAAGCACTCAAGTCGATTGGTTACAAAGGCGACGAAGTTACTTTAGAAGACTGGTAGAAGATATTTTGAAGAAAGGAAAGTAATGATGTCAGTACTGACCTGAGAACGGGGTATAAGGAAACCCGCGCACGGAGAGACAGGACAGCGCAGTCCTTGTCTCCCGCTCTCGGGCGCGACTGCAAGAGTGGGAACTGGCTCACCCACACTCCATACTCTACACCCTTATGAACATATTTGTTCCATTTTGGTCTTGCAGTTTTAAAATTTTTGTAGTACTAATTTATCCATCACTCGCATGAGATGTTACCTAAAATAGGCATACCCCAAAATGAGTCATTACCATAGCGATCGCCAAATGTTTAAAAACTGTGAATCCTTTATGACAATGGGCGAAGAATAACATAACATGCAAAATTACTTTCACTAGAAAAATTTGCTAATTACATATTGTGCAAATAAGTGCTGACTCTCCCAAATTGGAACTAATTCTGAAGTCTGACAATCTAGAAACTACGGCTCACATTCGGACACAAAGGACAAAGACAAGTATATACAGCCATATCGGACTGCTAATTGCTCATGACTAATGGTTAACGAAGATTGGCTAGATAAAAAATCGCAATTAACATAAAAAAATCTTGTTACTTGAGTGTTCTTGAATAATCACAACCTATGAGTAATACTTGTTTGCATCAAATGACTTGGCAAAATCTGAAAACTCAACACCGCTTTGATAAGCGACACACATGAATCAACTGAACAATGGTTTCACTCTTTTTCTTAGTTTGCTAGTTGAGGCGATACCTTTCTTGTTGCTTGGGGTTTTGTTCTCTAGTTTGCTGCTGTTTTTTGTCGATGAGCGCAAACTGGTAGAAAAAATGCCCAAAAATCCGTTTCTGGGTGCATTGGTTGGTAGTCTCGTGGGCTTTTTATTTCCTGTTTGTGAATGCGGTAACGTACCAGTAGCACGACGGTTGCTGATGCAAGGAGTCCCCATACCAGTAGCAATTGGCTTTCTGCTAGCAGCACCGACTGTCAACCCCATCGTCATTTGGGCAACTTGGACAGCATTTCGCGATCAGCCAGAAATCGTCGTATTACGAGTCGTACTTTCTTTATTGATCGCAGTTATCGTCGCCTATATCTTCAGTTTTCAAAAAGATTTAGATCCTGTGGTACAACCTGCGATCGCTCGTTATCTAAAATTTAATCCGCCTGCAAAGCCACAACCCAAACGCCGCACTAAAAGTCAATTCGTTCAACAGCAGGAGGCGAGTGGATCTACTTTATTACAGTCTGGAACATATTTGCTAGGAGGACAAGCAGGACAAAGTATGCGGATGGATGGGGATATTTTGCAAGCAAAGATGCCAGCTTCTAAACCCAGTAAACCCCTATCAGATAAACTGCGGTTGTTAGTCGATAATTGTGTGCAAGAATTGCGTGAATTAGGAGCAGTATTGGTTATAGGAAGCGCCATTGCTGCTGCTATTCAAGTACTAACCCCCCGTGAATTTATCATCGGTTTGGGGGCTGGTCCAATTAGCTCGATCACTGCCATGATGATATTAGCTGTGGTGGTGTCAATTTGTTCTACAGTTGATTCATTCTTTGCCCTGTCTTTTGCCTCGACATTTACCAGCGGTTCTTTGTTAGCTTTTTTAGTATATGGACCAATGATTGACATCAAAGGTGTTGGTTTATTGTTATCAATTTTTAAACCAAGGGCTGTTATTTACTTGTTTGTTTTAGCAGGGCTGTTAACATTTCTATTCACACTCTTCATCAATTTGCACGTCCTTTAAAAAATGACTAATGACTTCAATTCCAAAAAGAAAATCTAAAATTCCTTATCAAAAATTACTGCCTTGGGTGGATGTTTTAGCTATTACAGCTTGGGGTCTTTTAATTCTGAAATACTGGCTGACTAACAAGTTAAACTTGTTAATTCACCCCGACTACTTTTGGTTAGCAATTGTAGGTGCCATTGGCTTAATAGCTATTGCTCTATTCAAGGGACTACAGCTTTTGCAGCGACGTCGTGAAATCACCCCAAATGTACAGCACTTGACTTTATTTCCACCAGGTTGGAGCAGTGCTTTAGTCTTAACAGCAGCAATCTTAGGATTATTAATCACACCCCACGTTTTTGCCAGCCAAACTGCGCTTGAACGAGGTGTGACAGATTTAATGGGAGCAACACGCGCTAAACCCCAAACAACACCCGACGAACTCCAAGGAAAACGCCCCAAACCCCAACCATTTCAGGCTTCCAGCCCTCCGGAAGAGCGAACACTGGTAGGTTGGGTACGTACGCTGAATGTCTACCCAGAACCAGACGCATATAATGGACAAAAAGTCAAGGTGCAAGGATTTGTCATCCATCCACCAGATATAGGAAAAGAACATTTGTTCTTGGCACGATTTGTGATTACTTGTTGTGCTGCAGATGCCTATCCCGTAGGATTACCAGTAAAACTGAAAGAGAGTGCTGATCAGTACCCAGCGGATACCTGGTTAGAAGTCGAAGGACAAATGGTGACGGAAAACCTAGCAAATAAACGTCAACTGACCATCGATGCAACTTCCTTGAAGAAAATTCCTCAACCCAAAGATCCATATACTTACTAGTTATCAGTGAACAGGCAACAGGCAACAGGCAACAGGCAACAGTGAAACTGATAACTGAGATAACTGATAACTGATAACTGATAATAATGACCACCAGTAAAATTTTTTTCCAACCTTTAGATCGTATTGCTATAGGACTGATACTCATCCTCTGTCTGCTGATTGGGCTATTGATGTTACAGGGTGATGCAGTTAAGCCGAGTGTGCGTCATTTTAGCTGGCAAAATCAACAAATTGCAGCAGATGACACATCCTTTACCCTCACCTTCAGTCGCCCAATGGACTCAAAAAGCGTAGAGGATAACATAAAAATTGATCCGCCTCTAGCAGGTAAAGTGAGTTGGGCAGGACGGCGGATGGTTTACACACTGATGACACCAGCCCCCTATGGAACAACGTACAAAGTGCAGCTGCAGGCAGCAAGAGATAAATTTTCCCAAAAAGAAGGGAAACATAGACAGATACAACCTTTTACAGGAAGTTTCCGCACACGCGATCGCATTATTCTTTACATCGGGGCAGATCAACAAGATAAGGGGCGATTAGTTCTTTACAACCTAAGCCAAGAACGAAAAATGGTACTCACTTCAAAAGACTTGGTTGTCATGGATTTTAAGCCCTTTCCAAATGGAGAGAAAATTTTATTTTCTGCTCGTAAAGTAGGAAGCCAAGACTTACTCTCAACTGAACTTTACACAGTGACAACAGGTATTTCTGCAAAATCTGAAAAACCAGCACAAGCACTGGGTAAAGTTGATTTACTTCTGGATAACAAAGAATTTCAAAATCTGAAATTTGACTTATCGCCAGATGGAAAAACTCTTGTTGTCCAACGAGGAAAAAAAGATGAACAGGGTGACTTTGGGCTGTGGTTTATGTCCGTAAACAACGAAAGTTCTCAGGAAAAACTAAACCCGCAACGTCTCAAAAGTCAACCAGGAGGAGACTTTATAATTACGGCGGATAGTCAAGAGGTAGCGATCGCCCAAGGTCAGGGAATAGGGCTATTACCTCTGCAAGCAGATGCCAGCAAACCCCGAGAATTTTTTCCGGAGTTTGGCTTGGTGGAGGCTTTTTCTCCGGATGGGTTGCAAGCAGCAATGGTCAAGTTTAATCCAGATTCCACGCGAGAATTGTTTTTGCTGAGGAACCAAGGTGCCCAAAAACCAGTGTTGCGCACCACAGGTTCAATTCTCAGTTGCCAGTTTGATACTGCTTCACCCACGCTTTACTGTTTGCTAACACAGCTTTTACAAGGGAAACTCTATGAAGAACAACCATATTTAGTGGCAATTGACCTCAAAAGCATGCAACAAAAACCACTGCTAGTATTGCCCCCTAACCAACGGAATGTACAGATGAGTTTAGCACCTGATGGTTTGGGGTTGTTAGTTGACCAAGTTGTACCCAAGACTTCCCCCACTGACTCATCACAAGCGAATATGTTGACAACTGATGAAGGACAGCCAATCGCTACCAGTAGTTTATGGTTAATGCCCTTGTTGCCGATCTCAGATCCTAGTGCAGTAAACGAGATTAAGCCACAACAGCTTCCCTTGGTAGGATTTCATCCCCGTTGGCTACCGTGAATAAGAAGAGGGGTATGAGCAAATGCCTTCCTCATCCCCCTTGTTCTCTTCGTCTAGGCGTTACCGCGTCAATCTCAATAAGCTACCGTACTTTATTAAGAATTTTTTCTAGTTGCTTATCATAAAAAAACTCTTTCTCTCCCAACGCTGGAGTCAGTTGAGTTAACCAGGTTGCTTTATCGTCATATCGAGCAAAAAATGGACGTTTACACCAGTTAGGATCGCGTCCTTGAAGGAAAGAAAGCACAAACACCTTCTCGCCAAAAATCTCCGCAACCCCATCCACAAGGACTTTACCTGGTAAGGCTGACATCACCGGACCCCTAACAGTTCGAGCTAACCCAGACACTTTTTGAATCGCTTCCTGAAAAATCTCCCAAGCCTGGATGATTGGAACTTCAAAGTAGTGTTTTGCCCCCGTGTCTCGTTCCATAAACATATAGTAGGGAACACAACCTAGCCGAACCTGTTCCCGCCACATCCGAATCCATACTTCTTTTGAATCATTAATCCCACGCATGAGCGGTGCTTGGGTGCGAATCTGTGCTCCTGTTGAGCGGATGCGCTTGATAGCCTCTTGAGCAATCTCGGTATCCATTTCTTTCCAGTGGTCGTAGTGTCCCATAATGGCGAGATGCTTACCTGCAAGAGTTACCTTCTCAAATAGACGCAGGACATCATCAGCATCTTCATCAGTAACAAACCGGTAGGGCCAATAAGCTACTGATTTAGTTCCAATGCGGATAGTCTGGATATGTTCAAAGCCGGAACCTAGAAGAGGTTCGATATACAGAGAAAGATGCCTAGCTTTCATAGTCATAGGGTCTCCTCCGGTAATCAAAACATCTGTGACTTCTTTGTGTTGGCGGAGATATTCCTGGAAAAGACCCGATTCACGAGTCGCAAATTTTATGCTGTCCATTCCCACAAACTGGGGCCAACGGAAGCAGAATGTACAGTAGGCATGACAGGTTTGACCCGCTGTCGGAAAAATCAGGACTGTCTCAGGATATTTGTGTTGAATCCCTGGAAGGCTATCGCCATTGAGAGTAGGAACATTGTATTCAACCTGCCCTGCTGGATGAGGGTTGAGCTGAGAACGAATTGCACTCACAACCTGATGCAGGTCTTCTGGTGCAGAATGATTAAGATACCAAACTAACTTGTCCAAATGTTCGGCACTCAGCATTTCTCCTTGGGGAAAGGTTAGACGAAAAATTGGGTCATCAGGAAGGTTCTCCCAATCAATAAGCTCCTCTACCACATAGTTGTTTGCACGGAAAGGAAGAACTTGGGCAACTGCTTTCATTGCCATGCGGTTTGCTGGTGACAGTTGTTGGAGTTGGGGGAGCTGATCTATGTCTTTAGCTCCATAGAAGCGAATTTTTCTAGGTTTAGGTTGTGGCATTTACTTAAAAAAAGTATAATTTAAAACAATTTAATTTTCTATTGCACCCAACTCTTTCAATGTCTTTTTTTGTGATTCAGTTAAACCAGTAACGCCCTTTATGTTCATTCCTTCGTAAGGTCTTGTTGCTATTAGAGTTTTCAAACATTCACCGCTTGTCACGTCCCACTGTTTAATTGCTCCATCCTGAGAAGCACTGTATAGATTTCGACCATCGAAACTGAAAACAACAGAGCGTACCCCATTGTTATGCCCTTTGAGAGTTCTGAAGCGTTGACTTTTAGTCACGTCCCAAATTTCAACGGTCTGGTCAAGACTGGCGCTAGCAATCATCTGACCTTGAGGACTGTACGCCGCAGGCGTTCTTGGAGAGTAGGCAACAGCTCGCACCCCGTCTTGACTGTTGAAAGTTTTTAAACACTGTCCGCTACGTACATCCCACAGCCTCACAGTCTTATCATCACTTCCACTGGCAAGAGTTTGACCATCTGGACTAAAATCAATCGACCATATCCGCATCGTATGTCCTTCCAAAGTGCGGATACACTTACCTGTGTGTACATTCCACAGCCGTATCGTTTTATCATCACTACCGCTAGCCAAAGTTTCACCATCCGGACTAAAGCGAACGGACTGCACCCAATTATTATGCGCCTCTATAGTTTCAAAGCATTCACCAGTACGAATATTCCAGAACCTGATGCGTTGATCAACATTACCAGTAGCTAAAGTTTGACCGTCTGGGCTGAAAGCAATTGATCGTACTCGCTCTGTATTAGGTAGAGTTTTGACAGGCTTTGCGGTACGTACATCCCAAAGATAAATCGCTTGGTCATCGCCGCCGGTGGCTAGAAGTTGACCATCTGGACTGAAAGTAATAGACCATATCCGACTGGCTTGTCCTTCCAAAATTTGGATACATTGACCAGTTTCGACATCCCACAAGCGTATCGTTTTATCATCATTGCTGCTAGCAAGCAATTTATCATTAGGACTAAGAGCGATATCGTTAACCCAATTGCTGTATCCTTGCAAAACTTGGGTGCAATTACGGCTCTCAATATCCCAGAACCTTACGGTTTTGTCATAGCCGCTGCTGGCGAGCGTTTTACTATCAGGACTAAATGCCACAGATCGTACGGAATTAATATGTCCCTCAAAAACATCTAGGCATTGACCAGTATTCAAATCCCATAATCTGATAGTTTGGTCAACACTACCACTGACTAGTAGCACAGGTGTCTCACTTGTCCCTGGAGGACACAAAGCCATGCACTGCACCAACTTGGTATGTCCCTCAAGGATTTTCAGGCATTCACCCGTATTCACATCCCATAACCGGATAGTTTGGTCAGCACTACCGCTAGCAAGTATATTACTTTGTGGACTAAAGGCAACACACTGCACTAACTTGGTATGTCCCTCAAGGATTTTCAGGCATTCACCCGTGTTTACATCCCACAGCCTGACTGTTTTGTCCGCACTACCACTGGCAAGTATATTACCTTGAGGACTAAAGGCAACGGATTGTACAAAGTAGCTATGTCCCCGGAATATTTTCAGGCTATGGTCGCTATGCATATCCCACAGTCTAATCGTGGCATCACTACTACCACTGGCAAAGATATTACCTTGAGGACTAAAGGCAACTGACCTTACCCAATTAGTATGTTCGGCAAAAGTTTTGAGGCATTGTTGACTCTCCACATCCCATACTTTCACAGTATGATCATCGCTACTACTGACAAGTGTTTTCCCATCAGGACTAAAAGCAACACATCTTACCAAGTTGGCATGTCCCTTCCAGCTAAAACGCTGTTCTCCGTACGTGACTTGCCACAAGCTAATTCTGCCATCAGCATCACCCGTAGCTAAAAGCTCTCCATGTAGTGGGTGAAATGCCACTGATAAAATACTATGTAATATTCCAGTAAAGACAGACTTATCTAAGTCAGAGTTAGTAAAATTCACATTATGCAAGTCCACGCCTCTAAGGTATGCTTGCCAAATCTTTAAATGAGAAAAATCACATTCTTTTAAATCAATTGCTAGATGAGAAAGTAAGTTAATAACATTTCCACCCGCATACCCTGATCTTAGAGGAGTTCTCTCTCGTAATACTGATAAAATCTGGATGAGATGTTCTTTAATTCTAGTTTGATTACCAAATGTATTAATAAGTTGTTCTGCAATGGGTTCAACGATAAAACGAATTTGGGTCTGACGAATTTTTACTTCGGTTTGTGCTTTTATCAGTGCATGATTTTTAAAAACGACAATATTTTCTATAGCGATTTCTGAGGTAATCTCTTCACAGACTTGCTGGATAAATAGATTAATGATATACTCCATAACCACAGGTTGTAGAGTAAATTTTGCTGTTCCTTTCTCGTTATCAATCAGTGAGCGCCGCCTCAGAGATTCTAACGCTTCTATAATTTCTAACTTTGATAATGTGGAAATAATATCTTCTTGTAATTCTGATAAAGAAGTTGATTTGACATTGACTGCGAGCCAGTAGAGAATATTCTTCTCTAAGGCTGACAAGCGCTCATACTGTTGGTCTAAAATATCCCGAATATTACCGATAAAAACGGCAGCGCCTTGCCTGAGAAACTCAGAAATATTACCACCAAAGACCTCTTGAATTGTAGTGGCAACTATTCTTAATGCCAAGGGATTCCCAGTATAGAAATTAATTAAGTTTGCCCAATCTTCGTCTGTTCCGGAAAAATCACCCTTACCCACAAAGATTTTCTTGGCTTCTTGTCGCTCCAAACCACCTAATTGCAATGCCTGAACTTTGAGGTTTTCTCCTTCCAACGGCGAAATTTCTTTCGGATTTTCTCGGCTGTTCAATACTAAACAGCTTTGATGAGGGACTTCACCAATTTGTCTAAACAGTTCCCCATATCCTTCATATTCTTTACGATAATGCCCAGCGCGATCGCCTTTAAGTAAAATTGACTCTGCATTATCCAGTACCAGCAAACAACGGTGTTTCCGCAACCGTGCGATTAATTGCGAAATTCCAACTTCTAGATTGTCCCAATCAGTTTTTGCTTCGTTGTTGGACAGGAACTTGAGCAGATCACAAAGAATGTCCGTCACAGAAGGAGCATGACGCAGCGATCGCCAAATAACATACTCAAATTGATCCTCAATCTCCTGAACTAACTTCACACACAGAGTCGTTTTGCCTATTCCCCCCATGCCTAATATTGCCACCAATCGGCAGCGCTGTTTGACAATCCATTGTTCTAGCGTGTCTAACTCCGACCTTCGTCCAAAAAAAACGGGGACATCAGGCGCTTCTCCAAAATCACGTCGGGATTTTGCATTGAAGACCGCTAATAACTGGTATCTCTCCTGTAAGAGATTTCTTAAGACCTCTAATTTTCCTGGGACAGCCCCAGCAAGACCAAACTTTTGATAAACCGAGCCAAGCCGCTTACGCACTGCTGGCGCACTAATGTTGAGAATGGTAGCTATCGACTCTGCTGTCTGACCACCTAAAGCCAGGATTAAAGCGCCTAGCTCAGCTTCAGACACATTACGTTCGCTCGCCACTGCTCTCAAAAAACTTTCGGGAAAATCAGTCATAAGAGTGAATCACTCCACAAAAGGAGAGTTGATAATTATGTGAGGTATAGTGTGAGAAGCTAGTTATCCTTAGTTATTCTATGTAGAAGTAGACTATTCTGCAATGTATTGGTTAACTATATGCGCTGTGGAGAGGGATAAACCCTCAATACCTGGTATATTAAGAAAAAGCCTTATCACCAAGAACGCTGCAAGCAACCCGAAAAATTATTTCCGGATTCATAGCTAAAATCCATTAGACATAAGCAATATACTTTACACGTCTTCCTTAATTTTATCAATTTATCAAAATAGCAATGTTAATATTTGACAATATTGATAAAAAAAAGTATAAATAAGAATAGACAACTGTTTGATAAGTTTGGTGTGAACGGGGACAACTGAACTAACCAGCACTGAGGCTTCCAATACTATGCTGTTACCAGATTCTCCTAGCTCTGCTGAGGCATTGTTTGCTTCTATCGAAGAAGGCATTCACGTTTGTCACGATTTTAGAGATGGAACAATAGAGGTAAGTATTAGAAAAATAGGTCTTGAAGAATTGGAGGTGCGTGTATCTTCCTTTAGAGGTTGCTTCCGCTGTCCTTATGACGATCTAAAAAGCTACCTAGAGCAGTTTCCTCCGGATACACACAACCAAGTGTCCATTTATCGCAACCGTTTCCGCTCCGGGTTAATAGATGTTTTGTCAAAGGGATTTGGCTCACTCCAGTTGGACTTTTCAAAATCTAAAAAGGGAAGAACAGCACCAGTCTTTGGTGTGATGGTGACTGAGTTGTTGGATGTTGATTGAATTGTGCAAGCTTATTAAGGTTTCATCTGAGTCAATAATCTAATATCAAGGAATGAAGAAGCAGTGGAAAAACTGTTCTCGTCCTGAGTGAGTCATTTAAATATCTTAATATTTTCTAACCAAGGAGAGTCTGGAAATAGGCTACGACAGGGTTGGGCAGTAAATCTTACTGCATCAACCCTGTTTTTGTATAAATCTTCGCTTAAACATGAAATAGCAAGGAATGACTTTATGATCACAAAACAGGATAGTCGTTTGATGAGACTAGTGTCTCGGTTCCTCAAATACTTTTTGCTGATGCTGTTTGGTTTTGCAGTCGTCTACTTAGTGTCAGTCAGTTTCGGTGCATCACAGATTGTGGCGATGCTGCTACCGATAGTAGGAGATTGGTGTTTGCGGTTGGGAATTCTAGTGTTGTGTTTAATGGCGATCGCAATAATTCTTGAGTCTGTACGTTAAATAGGGTCGACGAGGGGTAACATTACTGTTCCCCCCTCTATCCGATGCCGTGCTTGCAGTAAGGTATGCTTATATTTTTTTTCATACCAGTATCAAAAACGGGAATATTTTTCAACCTCCACTGCTTTTGCAGACAGCAGCGAGGAAAAGCTACAATTCATTCATGTTTATTAATCTAATTTAGAAGGAGTAAAACTTGCCTTCTATAGTAAATTTTGGTAAGACAGGATTTATATATAATGCTACAGCACTTCAAGTGCTTCTTTATTTATAGCTGGTGGGTGAAGAGAGAGTGATCAATGAAGCTGACACCCCAAACAATGGGGATTTTGTTCAACCCCTAGATAGCAATTCACTGCAACCTGAGCAGGTGAGTTGTCCATTTTACTCAGTTAGCAAAGGTGAAAACACTGAAACTGTGAAAGTGCCACTAGTGCCACTATTGGCACCAACCCAAAATCAGGAGCGTGAAAGCCAGATTATATCAGAAGAAAATGCACCCCAGCAAGACTGGGTTGCAGAACCTGAGGGCGAAAAACAACAACTCGTAGACGCTGAGTTCAAGAAATTGCTGGAATTGAATGAAGAATTACGTTCTGCAAACAATGAATTATATGACAAAGTAGAGGAGCTAAAAGGTGCCTTAACTGAGTCGGAGATGGCTTTGCAGTGGCAGAAAAAACGCTCAAGTGTGACAGAGTCAATGCTTAACCAACAAGCTCAGGAACTGACTGGGGCTCAAGAGCAAGTAAATTCCTTATTTCAACAATTGGAAACTGCTGTACAAACTGTTCAGCACCAAGAAAGTTTGATTTCAAACTATAAAACCCAGCTAGAAATAAGTCAACAACGCCTTGCACAGTTAGAACGAGAATGTGCTTTCATGAAATCTAGCTACAACGATCAGTCTCACCAACTATTGCAATCAGAAAGTGCTTGTCGGGAGCTACGAACAAGGCTCATGCGACAACAACGTCAGACTTTGCAGTTCAAAGCTGCTCTGGAAAAGTGTCTGGAGACACCTGTTCCTAGCTACGACTGCCTTGAGAATAACGACACCAGCAGTAGTCAAACAAGACCTTCTAGACACAAGAGCGTTTTGTTTAGCCAAGCACAACCAATTCGACCTTGGTCGGTGGAATCAGAATCCTTGACAAACAGTGTGGAGAATGCATATGAAGAAACTCCAGCGTCACCCATAAATCAATCGGATAACTCCACACCAAATCCATCATCTACTGGCGATTTAGATACAGAAGAAACACTTACACAAACGCAATCAGTTGACACACCAGAACCAGAAATTCAAACAGTTTCATCTTTGGAATTAACAGGCTTAGAAGAGCAGTTGGATGGCGTTATCCAAATGTTTTTTGTTGCCAATCCTCCTGTATCGACATCTGTTGAGCCTCCTGTTGAAAAAGATGCAAATAACATCCAAGTAGGTGAAGCAATTTGGGAAACTCCTGTAATACCCCTCAAAGATGAACCAAAAACTACTGAAATATTGACGACTAACAATTCTTCAGAAGAAACTGAGGACTACTGGATAAAGGTAGGACAATCATCATCATCCCTCGAATTGCAAGAAACTCCTGACTCTTCAGAAGCCTTCACCGATTACGCTACTAACGCCCCTTCCCCACTACTCTATCCGCAGCGTCCATCCAAAAAGCGAAAGTCTCTAGCATCTGTTGAGCTACCAAATTTTCAACACAAGAGTCATTAGCAAGAAAGGGGTGTAGGGGTATAGGGGTGTAAGGGTGTAGGGGAGCCAGTGCTGGGATGAGGCAGCGCTGCGGGAGGGTTTCCCGACAGCCAGGCGACTGCCGAAAGGGTTCCCCGACTTGTTGCAAGAGCGTCTCCGCAGGAGTTGGCATCTGGCGTGAAAACGCGCGGAAATTCTATTGTTGTACACCCCTACCCCTGCGCCATTTGGGTTCTGTGCCCCTGCTAATGAATTGTTCCCCTACACCCCTATACCCTTACCCACGCCAGATACCTACGGAGGGAAACCCTCCTTCAGTACTGGCTCCCCTACACCCCTAGTTTTTGACTAAATAACTTCTGGCTTCTCAAGTCTGGCTTGCGATGTCACCTGAGGGACTAGATTTTGCGGACGTGCAATGCCTGCTGTGAGAGAATAGTTAATCGCTAATAGCTGTAACCATAATGCTGGATATCGTTGTTCCAGCATTGGACCAATTCGACGAAGGAAGCCTGGGAACCATCCATTGAGCAAAGCGCGGACAAGAGCATGGCGACTAAAGTCAAGATAGTTTCTAGTCCATCTCAGTAAATCCTTGGCACCTGCAAGTTCCCAAATCCACAGAAGCAATGCTGGGTTATTGCGAGCTGCTTTCAGCGCCAGTCGATTGAAGGTCAACCAATCAAATCTATCTTTGATAAAATTATCTGACACTTGTCGGGGTTCATCTGCCAACAGCCCAAAAAAGTTGTTGAGCATAGAGTTGATTCTCTGCGGTGGTATAAATTTTCCAGTAGGAACCATCATCCCTTTGGAAAACATCCAAGTGACGGCAATATTATTTTGAAAGGCGCGAATTTGATTCAAATACCGGAAACTCACCAAGTCGTGTTTGAGAGCTGTATCCAAAAGAGTTGTCAGGCGTTCTAAGTTGCGAACTAAAGAACCAAAGCCAGTGAAAACTAGGGGAGACTGGAGTGATGCTGCATCTCCGATGGCTATTAAGCGGTCAAAAGCTACTGTGCGATCGCGACTCCCCACACTAAAATGCCCTGGTATATACCCAAATGTCGGCTTTTTCCACACCAGCTTATCCATATCGCAGCGCCGATACTCTGGCAAAATTGTGAAAAAGTCTTCGTACATCTCCAATAAGGAACCGGGATTTTTGGGATTAACTTCGTGGTAATGAAATAAATAAATCGTCAGTTCTTGATCAGCTCCAGGAAACAACTCCCAAATCAACTGTCGTCCTCGCGAAATATCGCCATGACTGTAGAGAACATCCCCGTACTGAGAATCCCATACTCCAGGCTCAAATCCACGCGAAATCACTGCTCCTACAGTCGGGCAAACACTGTCAAATGCACGACCACCATTCAATTGCCATGCAATTGGTGAAGCGGTTCCCATCGCATCCACTAACAATCGTCCACTCACTTGCTTCTGTGTTTGACTAGTTAAATCCTTGACAGTGAGCAAAACTTGTGTTTCATGCACATCTACCCGGATAAACTCTGTTTCATCCCAGATTTCACCGCCTGCTGCTCGTAGCTTTTGCCCACACATATGCAACCATTTTTCGGAATCTAAAGCCACGTTTAGTACTGTGGGCGTATGCAAAACAGGTGCTTTTAGCTTCTTGGGGTTATTGGCATCAAAGAACTTATTAAATCCATCTTTATACTCCCGCGCAATGATTGATTCCAATTCTGCTGTCGTTAGCAAACCTAGGTTAATCAAACTTTGAATCTCATCACGGGAAATATTCCATTCTCGGTTCATTCGTCCAAAGGGCATCCGTTCGATCAGCAGCACTCGGTAACCTAGTCTTGCCATGACTGCTGCATGGATAACGCCAAGCGCCCCACCGATGTAGATGAGGTCGTATTGCTCAGGCAAGGGAGAAAAGTCTTCTCCCTGCTCTTGTGCTTTACTTCTATGGGAGAACACTACCTGACGCGGTTGCTGAGGATTGCGCACACCTTCACGCCATCGTTGCTCCCACCAGTAGACTCGCTTCAGGTCATATTCGCCATTGGGCATTTTTTGAAAATATTTGACACTTAAAGGATAGTATGGAGCAAGTGCCTCAAAAATCGATTGCTCAGATAAATTAATCGTTGGAGGTTCAGGGTATTCATGGGGAAAGCGGCTTCTTATCCCAGTAGTGAGCTTTTGCAAAATTTGTTGCTCTCTGGGGAAGGTTTTATCTGCCCAACGGAATACTTTTAAATACGTAGTTCGCTGCACTGACCAGATAAAGACGGAAAGTTCACTAGGTAACTTTTCCGAAATAATTTCCGTGCTAGTTGTAGTATTAGAAACTCTTAGGCGAAAGCCTTGCGCAGTTAGGACTTTTTCACCAGTTCCCGGTTCAAAATCAGTATGCAACCAGTTACACACAGCGGTTGTATCAGAAGTGGAAATTTCCAGGTAAAGAATCTCTTGCATTTTTTTGTCAAATCTCCGATAAATCTATGTATTGAGACAGATTTCATAAAGGAATAGAGTATAGTAATATCCGCCCTATCTGTCTCATTCCTGTTTAGTAAAGAAATATTAAGACTTTTTCAGATTTCTTGTTCATTCTTTGTTTTTGTAAACACACGCCATGAATTATCCCATTCCAGACAGCCCACAAGAAATTGTTGCCTTGAGACAAAAACCGATTGATGAAGAAATGGTTGCTGCTGCGATCGCTGGTGTCATCAAAATTGTTCGTGCTCAAGGTCAATCCTTAGAAGATTTAACTGCCCAAGTGCTAGCCGACGACAGCCTGCTAGATTTACAACAAAGACGCTGGCTTAGCCAAGTCGTTGCTCAAGCTTGGGAAAATTTCTCGTAACAGAGGTTTGGTGGTTAGTCAGTCGCACTCTTTGCGCGCGAGAAGTGAGTTGTGATCAAACAACTAACAACTAATCATACAGTCAACTCGCAAAGCCAAATTGCCAATCACCTTCGTGGTGTGGGAGCTTTAATAAATTGTCTGGGATTGGCAATCTTGACAATAAACTCAGAACTGATCATCAATGATGGTTCAGTTTCCACTCGAAGTACTCAAAGCTGCCTCAGTTTGAGAGTGTAACAGAAGACCGTATTCTAAACCTTCTACGACAGCTTGATAAGAAGCTTCCAAAATATTTGTGGAAACACCCACTGTTGTCCAGCGTTGATGACTATTACGCGACTCTACCAAAACGCGGGTTTTCGCTGCAGTCCCCGTGTGTCCATTCAGAATCCGTACTTTATAATCTGTTAACTCAAAGTCAGCTATCTGGGGATAGAAATTCCTCAAAGCCTTGCGTAAAGCTGCATCCAAAGCTGCAACCGGTCCGTTTCCATCCGCAGCTTCTAGAATATCCTTATTTTTGACAGCGACTTTTATAGTGGCAAGAGCGTTAGTCGTTTGTTTCCCCTCAACCAAATCACAATGAACTTGAAAACCTTTGATTTCAAAGAAAGACTGGCGACTCCCTAACGCTTCGCGCATCAACAACTCAAAACTTGCGTCTGCTGCTTCAAATTGATATCCTTCGCTCTCTAAAGCTTTGAGGCGTTGGAGAATTTGCCCTGTTGTTGGATTGTTCTTATCCAGTTCAATACCAAAAGTGCGAGCTTTTGCCAAAACGTTACTAATTCCAGACTGTTCAGAAATGACAATGCGGCGATGATTTCCGACTTGTTCTGGTTGAATGTGTTCGTAAGTCAGAGGATTGCGTTCCACAGCCGATACATGAAGACCACCTTTGTGAGCAAAAGCTGAACGTCCTACAAAGGCAGCATGTTCGTCAGGAGCAAGATTAACAACTTCACTCACGAAGCGACTCGTTTCTGTCAGTTCCGATAATCGACTATCTTCAATACACGTGTAACCCAGCTTCAGTTGTAAATTGGGAATTAACGAACAGAGATTGGCATTACCACAGCGTTCACCATACCCGTTTATGGTACCTTGTACCATCTTCACCCCTGCCATGACAGCAGCCAAGGCGTTGGCAACTGCGGTATCAGAATCGTTGTGAGTATGAATTCCTAGCTGAGTATCACCAGGGACTGACTTTACCACATCTGTGACAATTTGAGTCATTTCATGGGGTAAAGTGCCACCATTCGTATCACAAAGAGCTATCCATTCAGCACCAGCAGAAATTGCCGTCTGTAAGGTCTGTAAAGCGTAATCGGGATTGTGCTTATAGCCATCAAACCAGTGTTCAGCATCGTATATAACGCGACGCCCTTGAGAGCGAAGATACTCAATCGTATCCTGTATCATCGCCAAATTTTCTGTGAGGGTTGTTCTGAGTCCTTCTGTGACGTGTAAATCCCAAGACTTACCAACAATTGTCACCCACCGAGTCCCAGCAGCAAGAATTGCTTGCAACATTGGATCATCTGCTGCTGTTTTCTGAGGACGTCGAGTGTAGCAAAAGGCAACAATCTCTGCTTGTTGAAGCGGCTCTTCTTGGAGATGCCAGAAAAATTGTACATCTTTGGGATTTGCCCCAGGCCAACCTCCTTCTATAAAAGGAATTCCCAGTTGATCTAACCTCCGGGCAATGCGTAACTTATCTTCTATGGACACCGATAACCCTTCACGTTGAGTGCCATCCCGTAGCGTTGTGTCATAGATCCAAAGTTGGTGTGAGGAATTTGCGGTCATAAGATACGAACTCTTGGAGAGAACTTTCAAGGTAATGTGTAAGTATACTTAAGGATAGGACAATCAAAGTTACGCAGAGCACTTCTTTATTGAGGATAATTCAGAACACAGACTTTAGAATATCCTAATAAAACAGTTTGGAGGATTTAACAAGAGTACAAATACCTTTCCTAAGGCGAAATCAGAGTTCTGAGTCCAATAAGAAAAATTAAGAGAAAATACTTCCGGACTCATTGGTTGAAACGAAGAACTGGTAAGTCAAGCATCGTTTTTTTCAGGTTTTGGCAGGATTCCCCATCATTGTAAAGTGGGGTGTTGAGTGTAGCGCCCCTGCTCCCTACCGCCAATTGTATAGTGCCAACAGAAATATGGACAAGCGACTTGAGTTTTTTCGAGTCTTGGGTTATCGATTATATATTGTTTCTGTATTTTTTGGCATCGAAATGAATTGTTACAATACAACAAAAAGCTAATTTAGTGATCACAAATGCCCAAGGCACAAATTCAAGGTAAGACAGCTGAGCTACTCGCCCTTGTCAGACAACCAGAAGAGTTTCATTCAGAAACGCCTTGGCACTATACGGGCGAACGCGGAGCCAATCTGCCGCAAATATTGCTGCAAAAAGGTGTTGACCTCTACAATAACGATGCTAAGGTAGTAGACTATTGGAACCTTGGTAGCTGCGATCCTTGTGCAGTTCTTCTAGAAGGTAAAGTGTCAATAGCTCAAGCGCAAAAAACGCGGCGGTCACTACCTCCCCATTCTTCGGTTATCTTGGGTGCGTAAGCCATGTCAAACCAAGGTTTTGGGCAATGTGAAACTGACAAGATTTGATTAATTTTCGGCGGAACCCCAGGTTCTAAAAGACTTTGGACATCACAAGCTTAAGACGGAGAAATTAACGATATGGGTAGATGGACACCACTTATTCTTATGGCTGGAGGCTTAGCAATTTTGCTTGGGACATTGCTAGGCATTAGTTTTCCAATGGGTGGACAAAACAGTGCACAAGCACCTGCACCCACAACTACACAGACAGGGAAAGAATCAAAAGTTCTCCCAGCTAATATTAATGTTAATAGCACTGCGGCTGGGAATGCCCCCGCAGAGAGGAAAAATAACATTGCTGCTCAGACAAATCAGAACAGCGATACGAATAATAACCAAAAACAAGATGATGACACAGACGGTGCCAACAACCAGCCAACAGGTGGTCAATCATCAGGTAACACATCAGGTAACAATCAATCACCTAAAGACACAAATCAGAATCAGAGCAACGAACCAATTCGTGCCTTATGGTAGTAGCTCATAAGTTAGAAGTTGCAACTTATGAGTTACAAGTTATGAGTTATGCGTTATGAGTTATAAGTCACGAGTTATTAGTTCAAAGTCCATTGACAATTGACTATTGACTCTTGACTAATCACTAATGACTAATGACTAATGACTAATGACTAGTGACGTTTTAATTATTGGTGGCGGCGTCATCAGTATGGCGATCGCCATTGAATTAAAGTTACGCGGTGCCAAAGTAACAGTGGTCAGCCGCGATATTCATACTGCTGCTACTCATGCTGCTGCTGGGATGTTAGCACCTGGTGCTGAAAGAATCTCAAACGAGCCAATGCAAGAGTTATGCACGCGCTCTCTGTATTTATACTCTGACTGGACGCGTAAGCTCGAAGAGTTTACTAGTATCAATACTGGTTATTGGTCCTGCGGTATCCTGGCTCCAGTTTATCAGCAGAGCAGTGGAGCTGTTGAGGTGGGGAGCAAGGTAGAACTAAAATCTACACCTCCCTCCTCTTCCCCTGCTTACTGGTTAGAAAAAGAAGTTATTTATCAATATCAGCCAGGATTGGCAGAAGAAGTCATTGGAGGTTGGTGGTATCCTGAAGACGCACAAGTAGATAATAGGGCATTAGCGCAAGCCCTGCTAGCAGCTGCTAAATCTCTTGGTGTTGAACTCAAAGAAGGTATTGTCGTTGAAGGAATTCAACAGCAGCAACGACAAGTTGTTGGCGTACAAACGAGTGCTGGAGTCCTTCATGCACAACATTACGTTTTGGCAGCAGGTGCTTGGTCAAATTCATTGTTTCCTTTGCCCGTGCGTCCTGTCAAAGGTCAAATCTTGAGTGTGAAAGTACCAGAATTTGTGCCAGATTTGCCCTTGACACGGGTTTTGTATGGAGAGGAAATTTACATCGTACCGAGGCGCGACGGACGAATTATTATTGGTGCGACAATTGAAGATGTTGGTCTGACTCCCCACAACACGCCAGCAGGAATTCAAACCTTACTACAAAGAGCTATTCGTCTATTTCCCCAAATACAAAATTATCCCATTCAGGAGTTCTGGTGGGGATTTCGTCCTGGAACTCCAGATGAATTACCTATTCTTGGCACCAGTCCCTGTGAAAACTTAACCATTGCCACAGGTCATTATCGCAATGGTATTCTTTTAGCACCCATAACAGCAAGATTGCTCGCTGATTTGATTCTCGAACAAAAAATAGACCCTTTACTCTCTGATTTCCACTACTCACGCTTCCACACTAAGTCATCTACTACCCCAATGCTTACTTACCCCACAGTCAGAACTCACAACTTAGAACTGAGAACTCAGAATTTAGAACTCAGTACTATAGAAGATTCACCACTCCAAATAGCCGGAAAAACTTTCCAATCTCGCTTGATGACGGGAACTGGCAAGTATCGCAGCATCGAGGATATGCAGCAAAGTGTGACTGCAAGTGGTTGTCAAATTGTCACTGTTGCGGTAAGGCGAGTACAAACCAATGCCCCTGGACATGAAGGTTTAGCCGAAGCATTAGATTGGACAAAAATTTGGATGTTGCCTAATACCGCCGGTTGTCAAACAGCAGAAGAGGCAATTCGTGTCGCGCGTTTGGGACGGGAAATGGCAAAACTTTTAGGACAGGAAGATAATAACTTCGTAAAATTAGAAGTGATTCCTGACCCCAAGTATTTGCTACCAGACCCGATTGGTACTTTACAAGCAGCAGAACAGTTGGTTAAAGAAGGTTTTGCTGTGTTGCCTTATATCAATGCAGATCCTATGCTGGCGAAGCATTTGGAAGACGCTGGCTGTGCAACGGTGATGCCTTTAGCCTCACCTATTGGTTCTGGACAAGGATTGAAAACGACTGCAAATATTCAAATCATCATTGAAAATGCTAAGGTGCCAGTGGTGGTAGATGCGGGCATTGGAGCACCCTCAGAGGCGGCGCAAGCAATGGAAATGGGCGCAGATGCTTTGTTGATTAATAGTGCGATCGCCCTGGCACAAAACTCACCTGCAATGGCTCATGCCATGAATTTGGCAACAGTTGCAGGTCGTTTGGCTTATCTTGCTGGCAGAATGCCTCTCAAAAGTTATGCTATTGCCAGTTCACCCTTGACTGGGACGATTACTAGTTAGTCCTGAATCAAACTCTTAAGAAAGACAGGGGTGTAGGGGTGTAGGGGTGTAGGGGTGTAGGGGGAAAAAGGTGTTTCTTTCATTCATAACAGTAGTGTTTTGTAACTAATAGACCAATGCGCAAAAGTGAGATTTTTGATGGTTCTGTTCCCTGTTCGCTGTTCTCTGTTCCCTGTTCCCTGTTCCCTACTTCTGACTAATGACTAAAATAACGATTTGTATCATATGTTTAAGAGCGAATGTAACGTTTATGTTAAATTAAATGAATGAACATAATAAGGAATTATACTCATGCCTTACACAACAGAAGAGGGTGGTCGTCTGAATAACTTTGCCCGTGAACCCAAAATTTATAAAGCAGAAATTCCTACGGATGGTCAAAAGCGAAACTACGTTATCCTGGGAATTACTGCTATAATTTTAGTTAGTGGCTTGATTTTTGTCGCTTTCTCTGTTTCCAGCCTTGGTTGATAAAGAGTTATATTAGAAACTTAGTAATTTCATGTTTTAAGCTTTCTCAGGCTCAGGGTTTTATCGGAGCCTGGGTTATTGTTATATATAATAAATATTTATAATAAGTTATTTCAAATATTTTTTAGGTTTAAAGTGTAATTGTATACTTAGCTTCTTTGATCTTTCCATGAATAGATTTATCCTGAGCAAAGCAACAATGACCTGAAAATTCTAGTCATGGTTAGATTTACTGGCTGTTTGCATGCACCCCAAGAGGGTATATCCACTGCGTTTTGGCTCTCTAGCCGCCATGAGCGTAAATGAAAGTACACACTCAGATAATTTTGCGTGGAATCGGCAAGTGTATCATCGCCTAAAACTTGCTCTTAGTCTCGGTTTAAGACGACAAATCTTTTTGGCGGTTTGTGACGATTTGAACCTGAGAAATCAGGTGGCAGCGCGTTTGCATTCAACTTTGGCTTATCCTGTTGGGCAAGTGCTGTATCAGCCATCAAATACACAGGAAGCTAGCACACCAGCCTATCCCCGATTAGTCACCTTACGGCTGAATTTAAGCGATCCTAATCTTATAGCTCAGATAAATCAGTGGTTATCTAATTATCCACCACCTATTGTTGGAGCATCAAAAGACAATGCAGCGCGATCATTACCAGTACCAGCGTTTCAGATTGTAGGTGTAGAACATCTCACTAGGCAACCAGTAGCAGTACAGCGGCTATTTTTGCACTATCTGCGTTTGACTGAACAACAACTGTCTAGCTTTGAATCCAGTTTACTGTTGTGGGTGCCGCGTCCTTGGTTATATGCTATCCAGCAATCAGCACCACAGTTTTGGCGTTACCGTACTGGTGTTTTCGTGTTCGCTGGAGAACCCACACCGACAACTCAAAACAAAACCTCACCAGAACGTTTTTCTGGTTCTAGAAGTTTGGAGTTAGGCAATGTTGAGCAACCTATTTTAGAAGAATCAGTCATTCAAGATGATTTCGATTTTCCAACACAAACATTAGTGAATAGTGGACAAAAACCGCAAGAGGTTCCTCCGTCAAAATCGGAAAAATTAACAAACAAACCTCTTCAAGAGGAATCCACTGATAAAGTCAGTACCAACGATAGCTCATTGCCTCAGCAGACATCTCATATTAGCAAAGAGTTAGCAGAGCTAGTACTAGCGACGATGAACACGACAATTGCTCAAGACGATGAGCACAGCTTACAAGTGAAGCAAATTCTGGAGGAGATAGAAGAATTACACGCCCAACAAGCCTCAAACGTCAAGCTAGGAGCAGCTTATCATCGCCTAGGAAACTTATATCGCCTTCGTATTGAACAAGGACAGCCTACCTTAGAAAACTTGATGGTGGCAATTCTTACCTATCAAGAATCAATCACTCATGATGACGATTCACCCCAAGTTCCTGATACCTTAAATGATTTGGGTACACTCTACTGGATGCTTTACCGCACGCCACCCAATTCTGAGGAGGGACAAGCTTACATAGAGCAAGGAATTGAATTTTATCATTTGGCGTTGAAGCTGATTTCACCAGAAAGCCACCCTGAAACATACGGTCGTGTACAAAATAATTTAGGGACAGCTTATGGTGATTTGGCTCGTTTTACTAACCCTGCTGAAAACTGGCAACAAGCAGTTTTAGCTTACAGCGAAGCACTCTCCCTGCGTACGGCTCAAATAGAACCATTAAAGTATGCTGCTTGCCAAAACAATTTAGGGACAGCTTACTGGCATCTAGCACAATACAATCAACCAGTTGAGCATCTCAAGAAAGCCATTGCAGCTTACAAACTCGCGCTTGCTTACTACAATCCCGAGGAAGAACCGCTTAAATATGGGATGATTCAAAACAATATAGGCACGGCATACTGGAATATTGCACAGTACGAACAGCCAGCGGAAAATCTGCACTTAGCTATTGATGCTTACCGCGAAGCACTGAAATATCGAACTCCTACTAATGTTCCTCCCGCTTGCGCCGCCACCCAAAATAACCTTGGAACTGCCTATTGGCACCTAGCAAATCAATCACAAACTTCCAAAGATGAGCGGCAAAAGTTGTTAGAACAGTGCATTAGTTCATATGAAGAAGCGCTTGCCCTTGCTCATTCACTGAGCGGTATGCCTTTGAATTTTGATGTATTGGCCACTCACAATAATCTCGGACTCGCTCATTTTCAATTAGCAACAGACCAGTATTTTGATGGGGATAAAGCAACTCGTTCTAAACATTTAGAAGCAGCATTAGATAATCACTTGCAAGCTTTGAATGGTATGAGTAAACAACCTGAAGCTTATCAAACAACTTTTGGTTATGTGGTCAAGACGATTCGTGCTTTCCACAGTGAATTAGGCATACAGGGGCAAAATTTAGCTTTGTCTAAAGTTCCTGGTCAATTGTTGCCGGAGATTCTGCCTAAGTTGTAATGTGTGAGTTGTTAGTTGTTAGTTGGTCAAAGCAATTTTCTTAACTTGTCAAAAATGCATACAGATACATGCTAAACGCAAAAAGCGCAACGATAACAGGTATCACAATGCTAACCTCTAGTTTCCGTGTCTTCAAGATTTTCAGACAAGACATGGGAATAATCAGAAACCATAAGCCAGTTGTTATAACAAGGATTACCAAAGTTAAAAACTTTCCTTCTGGAGAAGAGTTTGGATGCCGAATAGAAAAAATTAACCAATTCACAAAAAAATAGCAGGTTATCAGTAGGTAACTAACAACCAAAGCCAGTTGAATTTTGTCCACGGTAGGCACTCCTCAAGCTAACTTTATCTGAAAAAGAATGCTTAAAGCGCTAACTTTTTCGGAAAAGTGACAAAATATAAATTGATTTTTACATTCAAAAGTATTCTTTTATTTACAAATCACCCTAAATACTAGCAGGTCTCTGTATTTATTAAAAGTGAGAAAGTTAGGTTATTTCTATAAAAAAAGTAGGAAAGGTAGAAAATTTGAGAGTTTGGAAATTAGGACTTATATATAGCAGTTTTGAAAACTGGCGTGTAGTTGACGAGAATGCGCGACTCGTCGCCGCATTGAGGTAAGCAGATGCCATTGGAATCTTTCCCAGCACGAGGGAGAGCATCTATCCACTTATCGCGAAATGCTCGCTCAGCCATTTGACCAAGCTGAGGCGAATAGGCTGTGAATTGTTCAATAATTAAATTGACAGATCGCTTCCACGACCACGCCTCCCCCATCGGGATAGAGTCCACTCATATCCCAACACGGCAGTGTTTGTGTGTTTACATGAATTACCAATTTGTCTCCTTAAAATACTGCAAGTCACACTAATTCATTGAGCGCTGATAGTATGCGATCGCTCAATACCCAACGATTAGAATTAGGCTTAATCCAACGCTTTTCTTCTTCATTGAAGTTACGCTGTTCAATGATTGCTGCTTGTAAATTTTTATTCTGGTGAGCATCCAATTTAGACACCATTTTTCCCACTGCTCGCAATGCACTTGTTTGCTCAAACGCTGTTTCTGAATGACTAATTAGATGTAAAATCAAATCAAAATATATTGCATCACTAGACCACTCAGCAACAGAAAGTCCTAATAAACGTTTACCTTGGTCATCTGATTGCAGAAGATCTTTTACTTCCTGTACAGTATATTTCACTTCTGGAGCTAAAGCACGCATGCGTCCACTCAGAGATTCCATCTCAAATGTTCGCTGTGCTCCAAAAGGCATTGTCGTTCTTAGTTCCTTATAGCGTTCGGCTAACCGCTCCATTTCTTGTCTGGCGTCTGACACAGGAACTGTTGAGGCGTAAACTTTCTGCCATTCTCGACGAATTTGACGCATTTCTTCTTGCTGTTTCGGTGGAGCAACTTCTTCTGCTCGCTTAGTCTGCTCAATAAGAAATCCGAGTGAATCACCAGTTAATGACTCTAGCATTGTCTTCATACCTGAGCCACCAATTTCTCCTAAGGGTGTCTTGAGTGCTCCCCCGCTCAAAGCAAAAACTTTTAATATAGATGGTAACCAAACCAGCGACAAAAAAATAGCTGTTGTATTCGTAACTTTAAATTTAAATGAAAATAATTCTTTCTTGCTCCAACCGATTTCACAAGTACTCAGAAGAATAAGAATAATACTAATAATTAACCATTTTTTAGGAAGTTGGAAGATGCGTTGCAGTAGCCAATCTACTGCTTCCCTAGCAATTATACTTTTACCAGACTCAGAATTATCGGATTTACTATCCATACTTTTGTTTGTGTTGTTTTAGCTTTCGTAGAGGCTGAGAATTACCAATAACGCTCCACTTCAAGATTGTTTTCGTCTGCAGCTTTTAGAATCAAACCCCTGAACAATTCATGTTTGAGTGACAAAACGTTTTCTGGTGGACAGGTGAGCAGATGTTTTGCACGTTCATAAATTGCGATCGCCTCTTCACCATTATGAGCATTGTGGTAAATAATCCCTTGAATATCAGGGTATATTTGTTTTTGTTCATAAAAGTAGCGCGACCAAGCTTGACTCATACCACGTTTGTCTGTTTTTGCTAAAGTTGCGTCATTCGCACCAGCTCGCATTGCACCAGAACCGCGTACATCCAATAATTTTATGCGACTTGTGCAAGTGATGATAGCAATCTGGTGATCCTCAATTTCTATACAGCCTGTGTCACCAAAAACTTCCACTAAACAGCTCGAAAGTAGAGGCGCAGGCGCAGCATAGTATATCCCACGTTCTGGATCATTCCATGCTTCGCGTTCTAATGGTTTATAGCAAGCAGGAGCAGTAAAATGTTTTTGTGGGATAGGCATCTCCTCACCACAAGACGCCTCCTGAGTCCACAACCCACAAGTATTATTATTCTCTTGTGCAACGCCAACACAGGGACACTCTCCCAGATGATGGTCAAAGCGATGAAGTGGACCCCAAAAACGAAAGGTTAGGGCAGCAGTATTAAATTCGTCAGGACGAAAAATTCTTAAAAGTTCAGTACCTTTATTTAAGGTATAAAATTTTGGTTTCGGCTTCCCAAACCAAGGAGGCGGGGGTGTTATTTTTACCACATTTTTTACTCCTATTCTGGTTGATTGACAGAATTCGGAGATTTAACGTTCCATCAGCCTTGAAACGTTGCAAAACCCAAAGTTATAAACTCTGTCAACTGGAAGATTCACAAGCTATCCATGTGATTCCGGAAATTTTTTGTAAGTTCTAGAAAAATTTTTAGTATAACTTCAGTAATTTTCTCAATAATCATTTTGATAAATAAAAATACTGAAAACCCAGGTGGCTGGGAACACCTGGGTTTCTAAGTTTAGTGCCATTTGATGAATGAACTTTAATACATAGCTAGAAGACTCCCACGGAACATGCCTCAGCAATAACTTCCTCTTTTTGACCGCTTTTCAAAGCTTCTATCGGCGTAAGCCCGTTTAAAGCTTTGTTATGTCGAGTTAACCAACTAATTTTGGACATAGCAGGAACATTGAGAGCATTTAAAACGTCAGGTAGTCCAGCAATGACGCCATCTGGTCCTTGAGGATCGAATTGCCAGGTGGGAAATTTCCAAACTCCATTGTCTTGAACTGCAATTAAACTATTCTTTTTTAGGCGATCGTGCGGAGTTTGACGAGTTGTATTGAGCATTTGGGCGACTTGAGGAGCAGTTAATGAAGACTTAAGTAACTCTTGTCTCCAGTGAAAATTCCTAGTTAGTGCAGCAAATTCTAATTTACCTCGCTCTTCATCACTAATTTTATTGGCACCAAGTTTGGCAGCAAACTCAATTTCAGTCTTAGAGTACTTTGCCTTACTAGAAGTGCTTTCCATTTGTTCCGCCAAATATTTAATTTCGTCCGGGTGTAGTGAATTCAGATAATCTTGAAACCCCCTTGCTATCCGCAACAGCGGTTGCATTACGTCGTTGTCACAAGGGGCATCTATTGTCACGTTAATTCCAGTCATTATTTCACCTCGTTTGACATTCTCATCATTTGTTATCCGATAAATTGAATTGATGTAAGAGATGTCAAGTAACTACAATTCCAGTATTCTATGTTCCTGAGTGAGTTAAGGTGAGAGTATAGATTGAGTATTGTATGACTTATGCATGACTTATCTAAAAAACAGCTAATATACGTATAATAACTATTTATGATGAAGTATAATGAGCAGGCGTTCGCTTCAAGCATCTGCTGAGGGTATGAAAAAAGCGCAAGCTGCCCTGATTCGTAATTCACTAACGCAGCAGGCGTTAGCTGAGGAACTGAGTATTAGCCGTCAGCCAGTTAGCAAGTTTTTTCAAGGTAAACCAGTTGATCGCTATATTTTTGTCACAATCTGCGAAAAACTAGGATTGGAATGGGATGAGATTGCGAGTTTCTGCTCACTTCCAGAGGTAGATGATACAGCAAGTATTTCCCAGATAGAGAGTCTGGTGCAGACTGTACGAGAAAAAGTTCACGACAGTATTGCCAGACGTTGTAACATAATCCGGCTGCTAGATAAAGAGCAGCCAGTAAGGTTGGAGAGTATATACACCGATATCAATATTTTAGAGCGAGTCACTGGACGCAGGCGGCTTTCCCTTGCTCAATTGTATGAGAGTTGTGACAAGAACAACATTTACCAAAAACGGATCTCAGGACTCGAAAGGGTAGAACGCTACAACAAGCTGATAATGTGGGGAAAACCAGGTTCGGGTAAAACGGTGTTTTTGAAATGGGTAGCAACTCAATGTAATTCCGGTCAATTTTTGTCAAATTTGGTTCCAATTTTTATCACTCTAAAGGACTTTGCTGAAACTAAAGGGCAACCAAGCTTGTTGGACTACATCACAGTACAATTTGAGGAATGTGGAGTTGTTGAACCTCAAGCAGTTCTCACGCTTTTGACTCAAGGGCGATCGCTACTTTTATTAGATGGATTAGATGAAGTCAGGAAAACTGAGCTTAACCGAGTGCTACAGGAGATTCACAACGTTTCAACGCGGTTTTGTGCCAATTACATAGTTATAACTTGCCGGATTGCAGCGTTGGAATATACTTTTGAAGAATTCACCGAAGTAGAAGTTGCCGATTTTGATGACCAACAAATCGCTGAGTTTGCCGCCAAATGGTTTCAAACTCAAGATACGCTACAAGCACAACGCTTTGTGCAAAAGCTGCAAGCAAGTCAGCCACTTAAAGAACTAGCAAGTAATCCCTTGCTGCTGACTCTGTTATGCTTGGTGTTTGAGGAAACAGCAGATTTTCCAACTCATTGTTTGCAGCTTTATCAAGAAGCAGTGGATTTATTACTGAAAAAATGGGATGCCAAACGCGGTATTGAGCGAAATCAGGTTTATAAACAATCTCGGCAGCATAAAGAAGATATGCTAAGTCAAATTGCTTGGACGACCTTTGAACGTGGCGAGTACTTCTTCAAGCTAAGTGCAATTGAGCAAGCAATATCCCATCATATCCATACATCCCCTGAGAATAGCACCTTTTTAGAAACACTTCAAGTTGACAGCGAAGATATTTTGAAATCTATAGAAGCTCAGCATGGTTTACTGGTTGAGCGAGCAAGAGGTATTTACTCCTTTTCGCACATCATCTTTCAGAAATACTTTGCTGCCAGAAAAATTGTTGCTAGTCCACCATCACATGCTGAAGAAGCTTTTCAAAACCTTGTCTGCCATATGAGTGAGAAACGCTGGCGAGAAGTCTTTTTGTTCGCAGTGGAGATGTTGCCAAACCCAGACTACCTGTTGCAGTTGATGAAACGCCAACTCGATAGTCTTGTGGCGGGTGATGAAACCCAATATGACAATGCAAAACAGTTGTTGATTGATTGCCTTAATAACCCAAGTTGCTAATTATGCACAAATGCGATATCCTGCCATAAGTTTGCCCATCCGGCAATTGCCCTTTTGGGAGCATCGCCCAGTATGTGCCCACCAGAGTTCGTTGGAAGGAACCCTTAAAACATCTTTTGAACTTAAGTTAATTTTCTTTTTGTAATTTACCATTTTCACTTATCATAAGAAAAAATAACAACTACCATCAGAACAATTGTAGAAATACGACTCTAGGGATAAATTATTGAAATATCTTTAAAAGTTCCCAAAAGTCTCATTTCATTTACGAGTGAGCAATTTAGCTGAAGTAATTTACCCTGGTTTATTCCGGTTCACTTAGTTAAGTTCCTTTTGATAAAACTTTTTGCAAATGACAACAGTAATAGAGAATTCATCTAGAAGTAAACTTTGGCGTGCTGCAATTAAGCTTCCTCTTTACAGTGTTGCTCTCATACCTCTGTGGGTGGGTACAACTGTAGCGATCGCAGAGACTAGAAACTTTAATCCCACAAATTTTTTGATTTTTTTATTTGCATCTATTTGCGTTCAGATTTGGGTGAATGTTAGTAACGATGTGTTTGATGCTGAAACAGGGGTAGATGTCAATAAACTACACTCTCTTATTAATTTGACAGGCAAAGAAACATCAAATTTTTGGTTGTGGTTTGGTAATTCTTTTTTAATTCTAGGTTTATTAACAACATCGCTATTAGCTTTTTGGCAAAAAGATGTAACGCTTCTTATCTTAGTATTACTTGCATGTTTGTTAGGTTACAGTTACCAAGGACCTCCCTTTCGATTGGGCTACAAAGGTATAGGTGAAATAATTTGCTTCATCACCTATGGTCCATTGTCTGTTAGTGCAGCTTATTACAATCAAAATCCAACTTGGTCCCTAACTGCTTTAGCTGCTTCAGTCATTGTAGGATTAGTAACCTGCTTAATTTTGTTCTGCTCGCATTTTCACCAAGTTGAAGATGATTTAGCTGGAGGGAAGTATTCACCTGTTGTACGTTTGGGTACCGCAAAATCTGCGCAAGTTTTATCTTGGTGGGGATATGGAATATATTTTTTAATTGCTGTCTTCGTTTTATTAAAAATATTTCCACCGCTGAGCTTGCTAAGTTTTCTAAGTCTTTTTTACGCTCTCAAATTATTTAGTCATGTCAATAATTATCATGACCAGCCTAATCAGGTGAGTAACTGTAAGTTTATTGCTATATCCATGTACTTAAGCCTTGGATTCTTATTAGGAATCGGATTTTTACTTCCGAGTGTCTAATGACTATTAAGTAAGTGGACATAAATAAACTTCACTATGCCCGGAGTGCTTACGCTTCGTATGCCCTCCCTTGCCCGCTGCGCTCACGCGGCGGACGCATAATATTTTTATCCAACTACTTAACAACCAAGTCAACATCAGTGAGAAAATTAGAATGTCCCAAAACACAAATTACTCTTCTGTCACTCCAACACAAGCAACCAAATTAGAAGGAGATGACAAACGCAACTATATTCGTAATCTCTTTGACGATATTGCTACTCGTTATGATTTCTTAAGAACTCTTGTTTTTCTTGGGCACACTAGTTTATGGTATCGACAAGCTTTACGCGATTTACAACTGCAACCAGGTGAAAAAATACTAGATGTTGGTTGTGGTACTGGAGAGTCTACCAGATGTTTGAATCGCTTCTATCCTGGAATACAAATTGAGGGAATGGATCTTTCCCCTGGAATGCTGAGCGTAGCTCGTAGCATGGACGCTGATAGTAACTATTTTGAAGGTGATGTGTGTTCTATTCCTCGCCCCGATTGCACATATGACGTAGTGGTAACGGCGTTTACTTTCCGTAACTTTCCAAATCGTGAAGTGTCACTTGCACAAATGTTAAGAGTCCTACGTCCAGGAGGACGTTTACTCATACTCGACCATTTTTATCCAGAAAAACCTGTGCTGTGGAGAAACATTTATACTATCTGGATGAGTAAGATTGTACCCCAGATTGTACGTCCTTTTATTGCCGATACAACTCCATATCGCTACTTAGCCCAAAGCATTATTAATCAGTTAAAAATGCCTGATTTTATCCAATTAATAGAAAGTAGCGGTGCAAAAGTAACAAATACGAATACCTATACCGGAGGTGCAGCAGGTAGATTAATAGCGGTACGTTAATCTTAAAGTATACTGCGCCAAAAGATAGAATTCTTCTTTGGTTTTTGCGAAGCTACGTACACCTTTATCAGTTATCAAGTACCCGCAGTACCAGTTACCAGTGATCAATTGTTCACTGTTCACTGTTAAGCGTTCCCTATTAAGCGTCTGCGCGAGCGATTCTCCGAATCAAATCGGATTGCCATCGCAGGATAGAGTTTTTTGAGACAGAACTTCATACAAGGAGATGCTTAAACGTTTACCTGTTTTGAAGTCGTAAACGACTGTCTCATTGCTTCAATCTCAATGACGATTAATAAATTTTTGGAGAAAATTAGATGCTTAGGGTTTATGGGTTTAACGAATCAGGTAACTGTTACAAGGTCAAGTTATTATTGAAACAGTTATGTAGACAATTTGAATGGGTAAATATTGATATTCTGAAAAAAGAGAATCGCACTCCTGATTTTCTGGCTAAGAATCCTCATGGAAAAGTCCCCTTGTTAGAAATTGAGACAGGAACATTTCTTTGGGAGTCAAACGCTATTTTATGTTACCTCAGTGAAGGCACTAATTTATTACCAAATAACCGACTCGAACATGCTCAAACATTACAATGGCTTTTCTTTGAGCAGTACAGCCACGCGCCAAATCTTGCGATCGCTCGCTACATAACTCGCTATCTTGGCGCACCATCCGAATACCAACAAACTTTAACTGCCAAAACAGAGTTAGGTTACGTGGCTCTCGATATCATGGAAAAACATTTGACAACTAGGCAGTTTTTTCTAGGAAACCGTTACACAATAGCAGATATTGCTCTCTACGCTTATACTCATGTAGCTGATGAGGGTGGCTTTGATTTGACTAACTATCGGTTTATTAAAACTTGGCTTGAGTTAGTTAGAACCCAGCCTAATCATATTACTATTAATAGTTTGGAGCAGGCATCTGTGTAACTAGTATAGCAGGGTGCTCCCTGCTCCCTTACTCCTCAACCCTCTCGGCTATCCTCAACTTTGCAGAACGAGCGCGGGGATTATTGACAATTTCTTCTTCTTGTGCTTCTATTGGTTTTTTCGTCAAAACCTGCAATAAGGGCGAATCTTTGAAACTATGCTTGACAATGCGGTCTTCTAAGCTGTGAAAGCTAATAATTGCAATTTTGCCACCTGGTACAAGGGCTTGTGGTGCTTTGCTCAAAAAAGTTTCCAGGGATTTTAACTCGTTATTGACGACTATTCGCAAGGCTTGAAAAACGCGGGTAGCTGGGTGAATTCTGCCGTAGCGGTATTTTGGGGGAACACAAGAGGCGATCGCCTGTGCTAATTCTGTTGTCGTGTTAAATGGGCGTTGTTGAACAATCCGTCTGGCTATGCGCCGTGACAACCTTTCTTCACCATATTCAAAGAAAATATTTGCTAATTTAGCTTCATCCCAATCATTAATCACATCAGCCGCCGTTAGAGATTGTCGCCTGTTCATCCGCATATCCAAATTTGCTTGCTGGCGAAAACTAAAACCCCGTTCCGATGTATCCAGATGATGAGAGCTAACGCCCAAATCAGCAATGATTCCGGTATACTTGCTCAGTGGAAAATCGTACGCCGCAAAGTTGCTATGAATAAATTTTACACGTTCACCAAACGCGCCTAATATCTTTTGCGCCGCAGCCAAAGCGTCCTCATCCTGGTCAATAGCCGTTACTCGCACATCGGGTGCAGCTTCTAAAATCAGGCGACTGTGACCGCCACCGCCTACCGTTGCATCCAAATAATGCCCATCGGGACGGACAGCCAAACCCTCAATTACCTGGCGACTTAAAACAGGCACATGAAAAAAATCTTGTACCTCCATTCTCTCTATCTCACGCTTCATATAATAATAGTTGAACAAGTGCAATAAAACGAAACATCAAACGAAAACGCTCAACTGCCAACCTCTCTCCAACTTACTGCTTACTTCGCGCTCTTTGCTGCTACGCGGTTCCATTTTAAAATTTTCCCAAACCGGAGAACACTCTTTTTATGGCAAGATTAGAAACCCGCACTGAACCCATGGTGCTGAACATGGGTCCCCACCATCCCTCAATGCACGGGGTGCTGAGACTGATTGTAACTCTGGATGGTGAGGATGTTATTGATTGTGAACCAGTACTCGGCTACTTGCACCGGGGAATGGAAAAGATTGCGGAGAACCGCACCAACATTATGTATGTCCCCTACGTGAGTCGGTGGGACTACGCAGCGGGGATGTTCAACGAAGCCGTGACTGTGAACGCCCCAGAAAAACTGGCAAACATTCCCATCCCCAAACGCGCCAGCTACATCCGCGTCATCATGCTGGAGTTGAACCGCATCGCTAACCACTTACTGTGGTTTGGTCCATTCCTAGCTGATGTGGGCGCTCAAACTCCCTTCTTCTACCAATTCCGTGAACGGGAACTGATTTATGATCTGTGGGAAGCCGCCACAGGTTACCGCATGGTCAACAATAACTACTTCCGCATTGGTGGCGTGGCGGTAGACTTACCCTACGGTTGGATTGACAAATGTCTCGACTTCTGCGACTACTTCACGCCTAAAATAGATGAGTACGAGCGCTTAGTAACCGATAACCCCATCTTCCGACGTCGTGTTGAAGGTATTGGCACTATCACTCGTGAAGAAGCAATTAACTGGGGACTTTCTGGTCCAATGTTGCGTGCTTCTGGTGTGAAGTGGGACTTACGCAAAGTTGATCACTACGAATGTTACGATGATTTCGACTGGGACGTCCAGTGGGAAACCGCTGGTGACTGCTTTGCCCGTTATGTCGTACGGATGCGGGAAATGCGCGAATCTGTCAAAATTCTTAGACAAGCCATTAAAGGACTTCCCGGTGGTCCCTACGAAAACCTGGAAGCTAAGCGCTTAGCAGCAGGCAAAAAATCTGAGTGGGATGCCTTTGATTACCAGTACATCAGCAAGAAAATTTCCCCCACCTTCAAAATTCCTAAAGGTGAAATTTACTCTCGCATCGAAAGCGGTAAAGGTGAAGTGGGAATTTATCTGATTGGTGATGATAACGTCTTTCCTTGGCGGTGGAAGATTCGTGCAGCAGATTTCAACAATCTGCAAATTCTGCCTCATCTACTCAAAGGTGTGAAGCTGGCGGATGTTGTCGTCATTCTCGGTAGTATTGACATCATTATGGGTTCTGTAGATAGATAAGGAAAATTTGGACTTTTGAACCGCAGATGGACGCCGATGGACGCAGATATTTTTCTGTTCTATTGGCGTTTATCTGTATGTATTAGGGGTGTAGGGGTGTAGGGGTGTAGGGGGAGAAGAAGAAAAGAGGCACGCTGCGATTGCGGGCAGGGTGCCAAGCAGAAGACTAATCCATGTGAATTATTTTCTCCCTCTCTCCGGTGCTCCCTGCCCCCTACTCCCTACTCCCTACTCCCTGTTCCCTATTCCCTATTCCCTGTTCCCTTAAAATCTTATGCCTTCCAATCAAGAACTATGTAAAGCGATCGCACACCGGATCACGACAAGTCCCCAAAAGCGAATCACTTTCGCTGAGTATATGGACATGGTGTTATATCATCCGCAAACTGGTTACTATTCCACAAAGGCGCTGAAGCTGGGAAAGGAAGGTGATTTTTTTACTTCTGTTCACCTTGGTGCTGACTTTGGTGAGTTACTGGCGGTACAATTTTTCCAAATGTGGGAAATTTTAGGGCAACCTGTACCATTTTCTCTGGTAGAAATGGGAGCAGGTCAAGGACTGTTGGCTTTAGATATTCTTAAGTATATTAAGCAGCAGTATCCTGATTTTTTCAATGCTCTAGATTATGTGATTGTTGAAAAATCTTCAGTTTTAAGGGAAGAACAACAGCAACAGCTGCGAGAATTTTCTGTACGCTGGTTCAATTTGGAGGAGATTCCAACTCACTCTGTCACTGGCTGCTTTTTTTCTAATGAGTTGGTGGATGCTTTACCTGTGCATCAATTTGTTTTGCAAGAAGGACAATTGCAGGAGATTTTTGTCACTACACAGGAAGAGGGAACGCTTAACAGGGAGCAGGGAGCAGGGAGCAGGGAGCAGGGAGCAGGGAGCAGGGAGCAGGGAGCAGGAAGCAGGAAGCAGGGAGCAGGGAGCAGGGAGCAGGGAGCAGGAAGCAGGGAGCAGGGAGCAGGAAGCAGGAAGCAGGGAGCAGGGAGCAGGGAGCAGTCAAAAATTCCCGTATCTATTTCTACTCCTGTAGCATCATTTGTGGAAGTTGCAGATACACCTTCAACAACCAAACTTGAGGAATATTTTGAACTTGTAGGAATAAATATCAGTTCTTACGCTGATGGTTATCGTAGTGAGGTTAACTTAGCTGCATTGGATTGGTTGAGTTTAGTGGCAGAGCGTTTGCAGCGTGGATTTCTGTTGACGATTGATTATGGTTACCCTGCTAGTCGTTATTATAATCCCATGCGATCGCAAGGTACGTTACAGTGTTACTACAATCATCAACGCCATAATGACCCGTACATCAATCTTGGGAAACAAGATATCACGGCTCATATAGATTTTACTGCTTTGGAAAGATGGGGCGATCGCTGCGGATTAGATAAAGTTGGTTTTACGCAGCAGGCGTTGTTTTTGATGGCTTTGGGCTTGGGAGAACGAATTGCTGCCCTCTCTTACACACAGCAACCCATCTCACAGTTGCTGCACCGTCGGGATGTCCTGCATCAGCTTTTAGATCCTTTGGGTATTGGTGGATTTGGTGTCCTGGTTCAAGCCAAAGGACTAACCAAGCAAGAAGCTACACAACCATTAAAAGGACTGAGTGTGCCAGAGCAAATGCAAATATCATGAAAAATTAAGCTCTATTAACAGTGTGTTGGTGATTGTTGGTCTACTATAGCAGTGATTACATTCGCAATTATATCTTTTGGAGAGTAATAATTATGAGTTCTCATGATCTTTTGATGTTAGTGTTGCTACTGAGTCCAGGTCTTTTACTCTCAGTGATGATTATGGTGACTTTTGCAGCAGGTGGCTGATGGAGAAAGCGGGGACACTCTTGAGGGAGGGAGTGAGAAAGCCAACAAGGGAGACAAGTCTTGTTTTGGTGACTGCTTCACTCAAGCCAATTCCCCACTTTCTAAAGAATAGACGTCTTGCAAAAGTCATTTTTAGAAATGAAATAAATTCTGCGTGGTTGTAAATACCCACCAAATCGGATTTTTGCAAGAAATAATTCTGAAAACGAATTATCAGAAAAAGCGATCGCTTATTAAGGAAGGTGAAAAAATGAAGGTAGCATTTCTGGGGACTGGATTGATGGGACTACCGATGGCTCAAAGGTTGTTAGAGGCGAATATAGAGGTTATTGCTTACAACCGCACCCCAGAAAAGTTAGAACCACTCAAAGCAGCTGGTGCTCAAGTGGTAAAACGCCCCTACCAAGCAATTAATGCTGCTGATTGTAGCATTCTTATGCTGAGTAATGCTGGAGCTATATACAGTGTTTTGCTTTCGGATCGGTCTTGGCAAACTGTTCCCGGACATAGCATTATTCAAATGGGGACAATTACTCCCACAGAAAGTAAAGAAATTAGAGATGCAGTTGTTGCTGCTGGTGGTGAGTATTTAGAAGCACCTGTTTTGGGTAGCATTCCAGAGGTCAAAGATGGCAAACTGATTGTGATGGTAGGCGCACACCAAGAACAATATCAACGCCACCTGGAGTTATTCAAACATTTTGGTCCAGAACCTTTACTTGTAGGTCCTGTAGGATCTGCCTCGGCGCTGAAACTGGCGTTAAATCAACTCATTGCTTCCCTAACAACAGCTTTTGCCCTGAGTGTTGGTTTTGCCCAGCATCAAGGTATCAATGTGGATTTGTTTATGTACGTTTTGCGCCAGAGTGCTCTTTACGCACCCACCTTTGACAAAAAATTGCAACGGATGCTTGACAGCGATTATGCTAATGCGAATTTTCCGACAAAACACTTGATGAAAGATATAGATTTGTTCATCTCAGAGGCGAGATCTACTAGTTTAAATCTCAGCAGCATCGAGGGTGTACGCGACATCATAGATATGGCAATGAAAATGTCATTTTCTGATGCAGATTACTCATCAATTTTTTCTGCAATTAATGCATCAACTGATGGTGCATAATCATCGCCAGAAAATTGGCTACTTATTCAAGTTCCTAGGCAATTGAGATAACTATTTTAGGTGTTCAGCTACACAAATAGAAGCGATCACCGATGGTTGCTCCCTTCAGAGCATCGCTTCCGCAGAGATGGAATTAAGGATTTGCCTTAACTTATGCCTCAACTCATCTATAGTGGTGCAATAGTCCCAGCATAATGCTTGTTTAAAGCGCCCCTGATGGAAATAGCCAACATAAAATGCAGCACCTGGCGTTGCTGCTGCGGCGTTGTACCAGAGTTGGCGTGGGTTAACGGAAACTGATAACTGAATAAGTGAACCATTGCTTTACTACAACTCTGGATAGATGTATAATTACTTAAAAGAAAGGGAGTAGCTGCTGGCAGAAGACTGACCAGTACACTTGAATCAACATACTGGCAATAAGCCTGGTTCAGGTGACAAGTAAGCAATTAGCTTCTTGGAAGTGAGACTTTCACTAAGTTCACACAGTACAACTGTGAGCTTGGTGGAGTCTCACTGCTCGCATCAAGCTCACACAAGAGAAAGATTCTTAAAGGAGCTTGAGAGAGTGTTAACAGGTTTTACTGCAGCTTTGTTGCTGATTACGGTTTCGGAACTAGGAGATAAAACATTCTTTATCGCCGTGATTTTAGCGATGCGTAACTCACGGGTGCTTGTATTCACAGGTGTGATAGCGGCTTTAGCTGCAATGACAATACTTTCTGTTGTCGTAGGACACGCAGTTTCCGCACTTCCAAAAGTTTATATTCATTTTGCGGAGATAGCTTTATTTTTTGCCTTTGGTATAAAGCTACTTTTTGATGCAAGTCGAATGCCTGCTTCTAGTTGCGATGCAGAAGTTGTGCACGAGGCAGAAGCTGCAGTGAAACAGCGAGATCTCAAACAGCCGAAAAACAAAAATGCTTTAGCAATTTTAACAGAAGCCTTTGTACTGACATTTATGGCAGAGTGGGGCGATCGCACACAAATTGCCACAATTGCCCTCGCCGCAGGAAATAACGCCATTGGGGTGACAGCGGGTGCTATTTTGGGACATGCCATTTGTGCTGCGATTGCAGTTATTGGCGGCAGAATGTTAGCAGGACGAATTTCTGAACGGACACTCACCTTTTTCGGTGGGTTTTTGTTTCTAGTATTTGGTGTCGTCGCCGCCATTGAAGGAGCGTGAGATAAGTAGGTGAGTGGGGGAGTGGAGGAGTGTGGGAAAATATTCCTCGTATACCCTTACCCTCCTACACCCCCAATACGGTTCGGTTAGCTTGTTTTTCTTAAGGGAGATCCCCCCAACCACGCCAGTCGCTCATGGGGGAAACCCCCAAGACCGCGCTGGCTCCCCTTAAAAAGGGGGCTTTTAACCCTCTTTTACCCCCTTTTTAAGGGGGTCGCCGCAGGCGGGGGGATCTTATCCGAACCGTATTGCCTACACCCCTAGTTGCTGACGTTTGCAGTGCTACTATCTCCCGTTATAATTGCGCTACCAGTGGCATTACCCCCAATAGAAACTGAACGGTTTTGTCCGCCTTTATTGTCATTATTCATACCATTATCCTTGTCCGATTTGGCTGGATTTGTTGCCTGTACTGTCTGATAACGCCGTCGCCTAATTTTGATTGCTGGGGTTAAATACTCTGGAATTCCCTGCAAATCAATAGATGTACAACCCATTTGAAAACAATCTTCATAATTCCTGAGTGCTGCTAAGGCAGTATAAAATCCAACGCTAAACTTAATTGCTGCCGTATCTCCAATTGCCTGATTCATCCCCACCACGCAATCAATGTATTGGTGAATTGCTGTGGCTTGTGGTTCGCTGTAGCAGGCGTTGAGTAAAACACACTCAACCTGTTCTTGAAACAAATCAAATAGCTTTGCCAGCGCTTGTGTACTGACAAGTTGCACGTGTCCAGAATTATCTTCCAAAGCTAATCCATCAGTACCAGAGCCGTGTCCAGAAAAGTGAACAATTGTTGGTTGATGGTGAGACAAAAAGCGGGTTAAATCATCCACTCGTACCGCAGATTCTGTGATGATTTGAAATTCGTCTCGATTTGGAGAGAGTTGCAGTGTGTTTTTGATTTCCCGCACCTCTTCATCTAGGCGCAAATGACTTGTGTTTTTGGGGTTGGCGGAGAGGATGAGAATTTTTTTCACGGTGTTATTTGATATGGTTTTTTATATAAGTGGTTACGCAAAATTATTTATGTTATTACTTTTGACTTTTGACTGTTCGCTAATTATCGCTGTTTGAAAAAAATTCACTCATCCGCCTCCTCATTCTCCTTCTCCTCCTTCAATTCAGGATGCTTCTGCTCGGCATGAACCGTTAAAACCTTCGTCAGCGATTCCACCTTACAATCGTCACTGGAACATTGTTGCGCGACTTGCAGTGCCTGTCCCCAGTTTTTCAGGTTCGCTGCTGCTTCGGCAATGGAACTTAAGACTCTGGCTTTGTAAGAGGAATCCTGAATCTGGTTGGCAGTGGCGAGTGCTTGCTTGAGCAAATCAGCGGCTTTATCCGGTTGGTTGAGCTTGCCAATGGCTTGGGCAATGGAACTTAAGGCATTGGCTTTGTAAGGGGAATCCTGAATCTGGTTGGCAGTGGCGAGTGCTTGCTTGAGCAAATCAGCGGCT
>NZ_JCACKO010000009.1:59514-79192 GCF_059505445.1 Brasilonema angustatum
AAGGCATTGGCTTTGTAAGGGGAATCCTGAATCTGGTTGGCAGTGGCGAGTGCTTTTTCCAACAAGGAAGCGGCTTGAGCAGAATTTTTATCCTTAACAAAGGCGACAGCCGCTTTTGATTGAGACTCAGGACTCGTCCGCTGACTCACATCAGTCAAGTTCCAGCGAATTTGAGTCAATTGCCCCAAAGTTGTATAACTCAACCAACCCCAAAACCCCACTGCCAGCAATAAGGATACTCCCAATCCCCCCAAACTCAAGTAAATTCCCTGCTTACCACGTTGACGCAGTGCTATACTAGCTTGAATAAATTCTTGCTCTCCTGCGCTCAGTTCCTCTCGGCGTTGTTTCAGATTTTTTTCCGCTTCCGTTAACACTGCACCGCGCAACAATGCCCCCTTATCCCGTTGCATTTTTTGCCATTGCAGCATTGCGAACCGCAGCCTTTCTTGCCAAGCGCGAAAGCTACGGTCTGCATTCATCCATTGTCGCAGTTGTTCCCAATTACGAATCAACGCTTCATGAACAACTTCCACAGTTTCTTCGTTAGCAGCATTTTGACTGGTGACGACTAATCGATCATCCGCCAACTGTGTCACCAATTTCCAGCGTTCTTCACCCAATTCGGCTTTCGTCGCCACTCGTCGCGTATCTGGTCTGTCTTCACCCGGATACACTAATTGGATGAAAATCCGCCGTACCTGTTCTTTCTGAACTGCAATCAACTTACCATAACTTTGATCTGCATGACGAGCCAAGGCACCTTGTACTTTACCTATGTGCTGATAAGCTGCATGAGTTAACTGTTTACCCTTTCGCTCCTTCCACAATTGGGTTAACGCAAACTCCAAAAGAGGTAAATTCCCCGGTTCATCTTCCACATCATCCAAAATGCGTTCCACCAGTCCCCCTTCAAACGTTACCCCCAACTTTTCAGCAGGCTTTGCAATCACCTGTGAAAGTTCATCATGATTCATCGATCTGAGCTTGATATCAGTTTTTAATACATCTCCAAAAGCGGGATATGACAGAGCATTCCCCAAGAAATCTGCCCGCATGGTTGCAACTAGCACATTAGTCTTGCCAGGGGAAGATTGAAAGCTCGCTAATAAGGTGTCTAGAAAACTATGGCGAGTTTTCTGATCCGCACACAAAGTATAAAGTTCTTCAAATTGATCCGCAATCAATAACAACCGATGATTGGGATGCTGACGCTGAATATGGGAAAGTATATCAGGAAGAGTAACCTTGTTATCATGAAAATACTTAGCTAATGCTCGTGCTTGGGCAATCTGCATAGTAGGATCGCCAGATGTGTATAGAGGAACCAGGGACTCAGCCAAAGCATAAAAAGGGTCGGAACCGGGACGAAAATGGGTAAACTTCCAGTGACCTTCATTTTGCAGCTTTGGCACCAATCCCGCCAACACCACGGAAGATTTTCCGCTTCCCGACGCACCTAACACGGGTATAAAATTACGGTTTTGAGTCGCCGCGAATAGTTCTTCTACAAATACCTCACGTCCAAAGAAAAACTCCGCATCATCGGGACCAAAGTGAAACAAACCGCGATAGGGACAGAGAAGATTTTCGTCAGTAGCATCAGTATATTCAACAGGTATTACTGTTTTATTTTCACGGTAATAGTAGTTGGTGATAGTGATAGTAGCAGTATTGCTATCACCAGTAATAATGGCACTACTGTCAGCACTCCCTCCAACTTTGGCACTGCGGTCTTCTTCTGTCATCCTCCCTCACTTATGAATTTTGGACGGCTTGTACTGGTTTTATAAATTACACATACAGGACTTACGCACTGAAAACCCGAAAACTCGATCCCCCCTAGCCCCCCTTGAAAAGGGGGGAATCTTAAAAGCCCCCTTTTTAAGGGGGTTGGGGGATCTCTTCTGCGTAAGTCCTAATATATAGTTGCCAGTAAAATCAACATATGCATCCATTGGAGTACTTCAGCACAAACAGCTGTAATTACGGAAAACTTCACCGAAGCCCCCGCCCTTTCAGGGAAGTCAAAAGTCAAAAATCAAAAATCAAAAGTATTAATTTTGACTTTTGACTTGATACTTTTAATTTGTTTTGCCCCTACACCCCTACACCCCTACACCCCTACACCCCTAGTTATTGCTTAGGCGTTGATGTCGGCGTGGGAGCAGGAGTAGCAGATTCGCTTGAGAGTTTATTAATTTCGTCTTTATACTGGCTTGGTGCTAAAGCCGCAGCTTGGGTAAACAAAGTTTTTGCTTCCTCAGCTTTGCCTTGTTCCTTCAAGAGCGTTGCTTTGGCTAAGACGGGACGAAAATCCTGCTTATCCTTGCTTATTGCTTGGTCGTAAGCACTGCTAGCTTGAGTATAGTTTTTTTGAGAGGCGTATACGTTGCCTAAAAGCACTTGTACAGCGACTGTATCCACACTTCCTGGCTGAGTTTTATTCGCTGTGCTTGCAGTTTTGAGAGTATCTTGTAGCAAAGTGATAGCCGCTTCTGGGCGTTTTTCAGACAGATCCAGGGCTACCATACCTTGTAAAGCCTGAAGGTTGCCAGGTTTCTTTTGTAAAACAGAACGATAAGCTTGAGCGGCTCCTTCCTTGTCGCCAATTTGCTGCTTGGCTTGAGCCAATAACACTGCGTATTTTGTTTCTTCTGGATTGAGAGCCGCCAATTTTTCCAAAGGTGAAATCACGCTCTTGACATCACCTCCACCCAAGCTTAGCAATTGTAGTCGAGTCTCAAGCAAGTTTCGCAGCGCCGTTTGATTTTCTGGTTCCCGCTGCACAACTTGTGCATAACCCTGTGCGTCATTTTCCAGTTTCAATTTTAGATCAGAGGAAGGTGAAACACTTCTGGTGCTTGTGGATTTCTGGCTTGAATTTTGCGTTTCATTAAACGCGCCAATGATTGGCACCATCGAACCTCCAACAATAGCAAGAAGTACCACCACCAACACTACATTGACCCAGTGTTTCCGAGGTTGAGACACAAAACCATCCTTAAATTCTAATGGGATTATCGTTGACAGAAAAAATGAAAGTTAAAAATTTAAAAAATTTTGCGGAAACCCACGAATTGTTTGTGAATTTTATAACAAAAAGCAATATCCGCATTTCATGTAATTGTTCATTTTAGGAGGGATTGTCTGAAATTGTAGCCATAATATGCTTCCGAAACTAACATAAAAACGCTAAATTACAGATTTAGGGTGTGTATGTAAAGTTTTGCGTCTTTAGTATTGCACAGAGCGTTAAGACGTGGGTGTCTTGCAAGGAAATATACTTACAAGCGCCGCACAAACGCTCTTTTCAGCTGCCTTTGTAAAATCCCACAATTGGGATGTGTCTCCGCCACAAGGAGTTTTTATGAATTCCGACCTGATGCCGTTACCTGAATCGTCCAATTCAACTGCTTCTAAAGAAGCTTTAGAAAGCAAAGACACCGCTGCAATGAGTATCGATGCAGCAACTCCTGCTTTTCCAGAAAAAAATTCACCTGTGATCTCTAGTGAGACTGCTAATGATCAGAACTTAGAAAACCGGCAACAGCCGATTGCAGATCCCAGCGAACCAATGCAGTATCGAGCGATTGGCTTAGTGCGGGGTCGCTACGTTGCCAATAGTAGCGAACAATTTACTCAAGGTTCAATAGTAACTACAGATGGTACACAACTCGAAGCCGTCCTTCTGGGTCGGATTATGAGCTTAGTCAAAAATCATTTGGACTTGGAAAAAGAGCATCTGTGGGTTGTTTATCCGCGCACTCGGCAAGAAAACGACAAACTACATATACAAATTGTCGGAGTTTGGGAGCCGGAAAACTTGGCGAAACATCAAGTAGCCAATGAAAAGCAAGATTCGGCTTCACAAGAAGATTTGCCAATACCCGCCAGGAATAATTCATCAAGCGCCCTCATCCCCTCATCAGAAGTTCCAGATGGTGATTTTTCTGTTCGTGGCGAGGTTGTTTACCAGTCTTATGAAGCTGAACACTTAGTCATCAAAATTAAGCAAGCTGCGCGCAAACAAGATGACAAACCAAAGTATTTCAAGTTGAAAATTAAAGGTAAGCTTGAAGCTAGAGCAGTGGGTAAGTTTTGGGATTTACAAGTCAAGCGCGAAACTGACTCATTAGTAGTAGAAACCGCTGAGGCGATCGCTGATTTGCCCAAAAGGCGCAGACCACCACAAACAAGATATGGTAGCGCAAGTCGTCGTCCTAGTGGAAAAAAACCATTTCCTCCAAGACCACGCAACGGCGAAATTCCACGCCCAGTAAGGAAAACAGACGACACGGGTGCGGCGTCAATACCGATATCCTCAAAACCCATACCTAAGCCCGTTAAGCGTCTGAAGCCACCGGAAGAGTAAGAGGACAAGGGGGAAGGGAGTCATGAAGCAGAGGAGCAGGGAGCACCGGAGCAGGGGAGAAAGTGGGACGGAGCTTGTACTCCGCTTAAGATCGAGTGTCCACCGAAGAAGGGGCTTCATACCCATGTTCCGCTCTGCTCCACAAAGCAAGGGGGAAGGAGACATTCCCCCTTGCTCCCTGCCCCCTTCCCCCTTGCTTCATGACTCCCTCCCCTTGTCCTCTTAAAATTCCGTCCACCTGTCTTGCGGAAGAAAAGATCGCTGTAGCTCGATTGGTGCAACAGGCTCTGTTAAAGTAAAATCACCCGATAAAATGGATTGTTTCAACTCCACGGCAACTTGCCTAGAAAGAAATAAACTAGCAAGGGGTGCAACGCGCACAGTTCTGCCTTCTATGCTGATGCGTCCAGATTTGAGTTGGGCGTAACTGACTAAACCAAAGGTAGGACGAACACGCCGGGGAATGGAAAAGTCTACTATTGGGGCTACTAAGTCTTTATCTTGAACTGCACATCTTGCAACAACTTCTTCGTTCAACACAGGCAGTGGTACACCTACTCCCAACATCAAAGAAGGACCGTAACTTTTAAAGTAACAACCACGCACCCAACGAGCATCCATTTGCTTGGCATCACCAATCAAAGCTAAAGTTGCCGCTGGTCCAATGGGTGTATGATTGGGTAACCGCTTTTGTAAAGGAAAGTGCTGAGTGCCTTCCCAAGCAATATAACCGACACCGCCTCCCAAGAAAATTCGTGTGCCAATTCCAACCAGTTGCAGATCTGGGTCATTGAATAGAGGGGAGATAGCACCAGGGTTAGAGTAAACGGCATTGCCTAAACGCGGTTGTAATGGACCCAGGTATGTATAGAGTGGGCGATCGCCCCCATTCACACCTACTATAAAATTTTGATAAAGATTGCGTGGATTGAATAAATAAAACTGATTGATTGTTTCACGTGTAATAGTGGTTTCAAAAGTGGCTCTGGGATAGCAATCTGTCACTTGTCCTTGTGCTCGAATTTGTACGGTTTTACCAGCTATCAAATCTTCAATAACATGACCGCCGCCTCGTTCGCGAACTTCTTCGCCGTCCATCACTTCCACCGCGCAACTTGCACCCAAGTATAAATCTACAGCTCCAAAACCAGAGTATGCCGGAACACCATCTAACCAGCAACGGCGAATTTTGATCGGCGGGTCAGTATGTCCTAGGTTAATAATTGCACCACTAGATTCCATTGGCTCAAAAGTGCCAGTGGTAATGACATCAACTTCTTTAGCAACTTTGGCTACACCTACTTCTACAACTCTTGCCTTTAATTCTTCAGCAGTTAGCACTACCGCCTGTTTGTGACTGATTTTGTGATTTATCTCCGCAATTGTTCGCATATTAATAGTAGCTAATTAACAGAGCTATAACAGGATTGCTGCTTTATGAGTATTTAGTAACAGCTTGTTGAGATGAGAAGACAAGGGAAGTCAACAATCAGGGGTGTAAGGGTATGAGGGTGTAAGGGTGTAAGGGGCTTAGATCCACCACTGATTTGAGACCATCCTTACGGGTATGCTGGTTGATCCCAGATGTGAGCGCCCAAGGGGCGCGATTACACGCTCGCAACGAATGAAAGAAACACCTTTTTCCCTTACACCCCTACACCCCTACACCCTGTGTTTCTTGACAGACTGTTGGTCATTGCTGAAGTTAAGGGGGCGCACCGAAACTCGACTGTTACTTTCTGACTCGCCAACGCGATCGCTTCTGTAGCCTGTGGACTACTAGTCAAGCACTGGTTTACTTTTGTTGTTTGACTTTCCATCCGTTTTCCTTCTTGATTTTGTACAAAGAAACAAGCTAGTGTGTCGAGTAGATATTCTTAGTCGTGATCATATGCATCTTGGGAAGGTTCCCCAAACTCCAAAATTCATAGGAGACTAGAGAAAATAAAGTTGGTCTTATGAATCTTAAGGCAGCAAGTGGTGCAAATAGATAAGGAGGATTTATGCGTGCAGTACTGATGGCAGGTGGTTCAGGAACGCGGCTGCGTCCACTGACTTGTGATCTGCCCAAACCAATGGTGCCTATCCTAAATCGACCCATTGCCGAACATATTATCAATCTTCTCAAACGGCATCAAATAACAGAAGTGGTTGCCACACTTCATTATTTACCCGATGTCATGCGAGATTACTTCCAAGATGGCAGTGACTTTGGCGTACAAATGACCTATGCCGTAGAAGAAGATCAGCCCTTAGGTACTGCGGGGTGCGTGAAAAATATTGCCGAACTTCTTGACGACACCTTTTTAGTCATCAGCGGCGATAGTATCACAGATTTCGACCTGACAGCAGCAATTGAATATCATAAACAAAAGAAGTCAAAAGCAACTTTAGTTTTAACCCGTGTCCCCAACCCGGTAGAGTTTGGGGTAGTGATTACTGATCAAGAAAGTCGGATTCGTAGATTTTTAGAAAAACCTTCTACGAGTGAAATTTTCTCCGACACTGTTAACACTGGTACATACATTCTGGAACCAGAAGTTTTGGAATACCTGCCAGCAAACCAAGAATCCGACTTTTCTAAAGATTTGTTTCCGTTGCTACTGGAAAAGAATGAGCCAATGTACGGTTACATTGCCGAAGGTTATTGGTTTGATGTCGGTCATTTAGATGCTTATCGTGAAGCGCAGTACGATGGGTTATATCACAAAGTCAAACTGGACTTTGACTATAACGAAGTTTCTCCTGGCTTGTGGGTAGGTCAAAACACTTTTATTGACCCAGCTGCGAAGATTGATACTCCAGCAGTTATTGGTGATAATTGCCGCATTGGGGCAAGAGTACATATTGAAGCCGGGACCGTTATTGGGGATAATATCACTATTGGTTCTGACGCCAATCTCAAGCGTCCGATTGTTTGGAATGGAGCGATCATTGGCGACGAGGCACAACTGACTGCTTGTGTCATTTGCCGTGGTGCACGTGTAGACCGCCGTGCCCATGTCTTAGAAGGTGCTGTGGTTGGTTCGCTTTCTACTGTAGGAGAAGAAGCGCAAATTAGCCCATTTGTGCGTGTTTGGCCCAGTAAAAAGATTGAGTCTGGGGCAATTTTAAATATTAATTTGATTTGGGGTAACACTGCACAACGTAATTTATTTGGGCAACGAGGCGTCCAAGGGCTAGCCAATATTGACATCACCCCAGAATTTGCAGTGAAGTTGGGATCTGCATACGGTTCAACCTTGAAACCAGGTTCTCAGGTAACAGTTTCTCGTGACCAACGCAATGTCTCTCGTATGGTCACTCGCTCGTTAATTGCTGGTTTGATGTCAGTAGGTATCGAGATTCAGAACCTAGATGCCACAGCTATTCCAATAGCTCGTACAGTGATACCTACCATGAGCGTCAGTGGTGGAATTCATGTGCGAATGCATCCAGATCGCCCCGACTACATCCTGATTGAGTTTATGGATGCTAAGGGAATTAATATCACCAAATCCGCAGAAAAGAAAATCGAAGGAGCGTACTTCAAAGAAGATATGCGCCGGGCGCAAATTCATGAAATTGGTGATGTTGCTTACCCCAGTCAGGTGATGGATCGATACTGTACCGCTTTTGAGAAGCTATTGCATATTGATAGTATTCGCAACAGTCGAGCAAAAGTCGTCATTGATTACGTTTATGCAGTATCTGGAGCTGTGTTACCCCAAATGCTAGATAAGTTTGGGGCTGATGCAGTGGTGTTGAATGCAAGTCTCAATAAAGCAACTATGTCAGCAATTGAGCGCGAAGCACTTTTGACTCAGCTTGGTCAAGTGGTGGAGGTGTTGAAAGCGAACTTTGGTGTTCAGATTTCCGCGAATGGAGAACAACTCATTCTGGTTGATGAATCTGGCATTCCTATTCGTGGGGAAATGTTAACAGCGCTGATGGTAGACATGATGTTAACTGCTCACCCCAGAGGAACAGTCGTGGTGCCAGTTAATGCTTCTAGTGCGGTAGAACAAATTGCTCGTCGCCATGATGGTAAGGTCATTCGCACAAAGGCAAATCCTACAGCATTAATGGAAACTTGTCAGAAAAATTCCAATGTAGTATTGGGTGGTAATGGCGACACTGGCTTTATTGTGCCGCAATTGCATCCTGGATTTGATGCTATGTTCTGCGCTGCCAAACTGATTGAGATGCTGACGATACAAGAGCGCTCTCTTGCCTCTGTGCGGTCAGAATTGCCCCGTGTGGTTCACAAAACATACACAGTACGTTGCCCTTGGACTGTCAAAGGAGCGCTGATGCGCTACTTGGTGGAAACTCACCCAGCTGAAAACTTGGAGTTAATTGATGGAGTGAAAATTTGTCAACCGTATGATGACAGTTGGGTGTTAGTGTTGCCAGATGCAAGTGAGCCTGTAGTCCATTTGTACGCAAACGCTAACGATCGCGATTGGGTAGATGAATCATTAAGACAATACCGTGCTCGCGTGCAGGCGTTTGTTGAAACAGAAGTAGAACAAGCTATTGGTGAAGTGTAATTAATGACACAAGTGACTTATGGCTCCTAGTCATTAGTCATTTGTGTTCACTCCTGCGCAACTCATGACAAGTTAACAAAAAACAGGATTTGTCAAGGAGATAGGAAAATGAAACAAATCAAACGCTACTACGTGAGTTTCTATTTTCTCATCGCGATCTGCAAAGGAGCGATCGCTTGCCGGATTTGTTGACTGGATTAGATGTGTTGCCAATGTTAGAAGGTCTAAACCTGATGAGTTAACTCTCTTATCTTCTCAGCAATACTTTCTAACACCCCAGACAAATTTCCATACACATCATTATTTGTAAATCTAATAAAATTAATTCCTGCTGATTCAATCAACTCTTGTCTTGCCTTATCGTATTCAGCAGCACCATTTTCAAAATGGCTTCCACCGTCAATTTCTATAGCTAGCCTCAACTCAGGACTGTAAAAATCTATAACAAACTTATCTACACTATATTGTCTGCGAAATTTGCAGTTTTCAAGTTGCCTATCTCTAAGTTTATCCCAAATAAGTTTCTCGGCTTTTGTAATATTTTGGCGCAATAGTCGCCTTTTATCTTTTTCACTATCTTTGTTATAAAGTTGAGTCATTTTCACTTCAATATTTTTAAATTTATACAAAAAAAGCTTATTTCTTTCCAGTTCCCTCTCCTTTATTCCGGTTCCCTCTCCTTTATAAGGAGAGGGTTAGGGTGAGGTAAAACGCCACAATATAATAACTTCAGCCCGCGCTTCACCGTACTCCTCTGGTTAGTAACCTCACCCCGCCCTTCGGGCACCCCTCTCCTTATAAAGGAGAGGGGAAGAGGTAAAACGCTACAACATAATAACCTCAGCCCGCGCTTCACCGTACTCCTCTGGTTAGTAACCTCACCCCGCCCTACGGGCACCCCTCTCCTTATAAAGGAGAGGGGAAGGGGAATAGGTTACGCGCTAAAGTATTTAGCTACTGGGTGATAAGTGACAATCGCAGTTGTAGACTGTTCAGGATAAAGCTGTTCACTTTCATCCATGTGCAAGTCAATACGTTCTGCCCCTAACAACTCCAGCTGCTTGTATTGATCCTGAATATTCGGACAAGCCGGATACCCAAAACTATACCGCGAACCCTGATATCTCTGTGCCAAGATATCCCGAATATTATCCGGTTCCTGAGCCACAAAACCCAACTCGCGACGAATGCGGGCGTGTGTCCACTCCGCCAGCGCCTCAGCTATCTGCACTGCAAAACCGTGGAAATACAGATAATCTGTGTACTTGTTATCTGCAAACAACTTTTGAGCGTACTCTGTGGCAATATGCCCAACCGTTACCGCGTGCATCGGGAACACGTCAATAATTCCCGACTCCTTCGGCGCAAAGAAATCTGCAATACACAGCCTCCTCAACGACCTTTGGCGTGGAAACTCAAACTTTCCTATTTCCTTGGCGTCTGTGCGGTTCGTTTCATAAATATACAAAGTATTCCCCTCAGCCTGACAAGGAAAATACCCATAAACGACCTGCGGATGAAGCAAATTCTCCTGTATAACTTGCTGCTTCAAATCCTCCAAAATCGGATACACTTTCTCATTCAAGAAAGCTTGATACTCCTCCTTAGATTGCTCTTTCGGCTTGCGGAATTGCCATTGTCCTGCAATCAAAGCTTGTAAATCTAAATGCCAGAAAATCTCCTCAAAAGGAATCTCTTCTGGCTGGAGTATCTTCGTTCCCCAGAAAGGTGGGGTTGGACGTTCAATATCCACCGCCACAGCTTCAGAACGACGGGTATCCACTACTTTTGGTTCAGGAGATTTTTCTTCAGCCGTCTGGGCTACAGGCTGTTTGTTACCATTTGCTGACACTTGGGTTGTTTGAGGAGATTCATTCAAAAATCCCCGCAAATCATCCCATTGACTAGCACCCTTGGCTGGCATTAACTTATCCATGAAGTGCAAATCAGAAAACGCATCTTTGCCGTAAACCACTTTACCTTTGTAAGTATTTTGGCAATCTTGATCAACAAACTTGGGTGTCAGCGCAGCACCACCTAAAATCACAGGGACGGTGATTCCCTTTTCGTTGAACACCTCCAAATTCTCTTTCATAAAAGCAGTGGATTTCACCAACAAACCACTCATAGCAATACAATCAGCTTTGTGCTGTTCGTATGCATTAATAATGTTCTCTACTGGCTGCTTAATTCCTAAGTTAACCACCTTGTACCCGTTGTTCGACAAGATGATATCAACTAAGTTCTTACCAATGTCGTGAACATCGCCTTTCACCGTAGCAATGATGAATGTACCCTTAGCATTGTTACCAGCTTCTGACTTTTCCATGAAAGGTTCTAGGTAAGCCACCGCTGCTTTCATGGTTTCCGCTGACTGCAATACGAAGGGAAGCTGCATTTGTCCAGAACCGAACAACTCACCGACAACTTTCATCCCATCCAACAGGAAGGTGTTGATAATATGCAGCGGAGGATATTTTTCTAAAGCTTTGGTGAGTTGTTCTTCTAAACCAATGCGTTCGCCGTCAATGATGTGGCGCTTGAGACGTTCTTCAATGGGTAGATTTTCGTCAACGCCTTTGTCGCGTTTCGTCGTCACCCCTTCAAATAACTTCGTCAGTTCTGTTAAGGGGTCATAAATGCAGACATTTCCTTCAAATTTGCGCTGATCGTAAATCAATTGGTGACAGACTTCTTGATGGCGTTCCTCAATCCGCGACAGTGGTAAAATTTTGTTAGCACTGACAATTGCCGCATCCATACCAGCAGTCATCGCCTCGTGTAAGAACATGGAGTTGAGGACGATACGTGATGCAGGGCTAAGACCAAAGGAGATATTGGAAACGCCTAAGATGACATGAGATCCAGGCAATTCTTGACGAATCCGGCGGATGGCTTCAATTGTTGCTTTACCGTTAGCGCGGTCTTCTTCAATCCCTGTGGAAATCGGTAGAGCAAGAGTATCAAAAAAGATTTCTGTAGGTGGAATTCCATACTCAACAGCTTGACGGTAGGCACGTTGGGCGATCGCAAACTTTTTGTCTGCTGTCCGTGCCATGCCATCTTCATCGATTGTACCAATCACAACACCTGCACCGTATTTCTTCGCCAGTTCTAACACCTTCAAGAAACGCGGTTCTCCATCTTCATAGTTGGTGGAGTTCAATAAACACTTACCACCAGCAACTTTCAGTCCCGCCTCCATCTTTTCCCATTCGGTGGAGTCAAGCATCAATGGAAGTGTCACATTATTGACCAGACGTGAAACCACCTCGTGCATATCATGCACACCGTCACGTCCTACATAGTCAACGTTGACATCAAGAATATGTGCGCCTTCCTTAACTTGCGCCCTCGCCATTGACACCAGTCCATCCCAATCTTCCGCATTGAGTAACTCGCGACATTTTTTGGAACCACTGGCGTTGAGGCGTTCGCCGATAATTAAGAATGAATTGTCTTGCTCGTAAGGTTGGGTGTTGTATATTGACGCCGCTGCTGGTTCAAGTTCAGGATGTCTGACTTTTGGCGTCAACTCTTTGGCAATTTCTGCTAATTGTTGAATGTGTCCTGGACGTGTCCCACAGCAACCCCCTATCACTTGGACACCCAAATCTTCAACAAAATGCATTAATGACATCCGTAATTCCATCGGTGTCAAGTGGTAATGAGCTTGACCGCCAACGTTCTCAGGTAAACCCGCGTTGGGAATACAGGAAACTACGAAGGATGAATGTTCTGAGAGGTATTTGATATGTGGTTTCATCAAGTCTGGACCTGTGGCACAGTTCAGACCGAGAATATCAATTGGGTAGGGTTCGAGAATTGTTAAGACAGCGTTGATTTCCGTCCCAACCAGCATTGTGCCCATAGTTTCCATTGTGACAGAGACCATGAGCGGGCGGCGATCGCCTTTCTTCGCAAAAACTTCTTCAATTGCATTCAACGCCGCTTTGATTTGCAGCACATCTTGGCAAGTTTCAACGATGAATAAATCGACTCCACCATCAAAAAGTCCTTCCGCTTGTTCGGCGAAGGAAGCTTTTAGGGTGTCAAAGTCGATATGTCCCAAAGTTGGTAGTTTCGTAGTTGGTCCTATAGAACCCGCAACAAACCGGGGTTTTTCGGGAGTAGAAAATTCTGCAGCAACCCGCTTTGCGAGTTCTGCTGCTGTCTTATTCAGATCATACGCCTTGTCCGCCAAGTCGTATTCGGCTAAAACAATCGACGCACCGCCAAAAGTATCCGTTTCAATCACATCTGCACCTGCGGCGAGAAAGTCCCCATGAACTTTTGCGACTGCTTCTGGCTTGGTGTAAACGAGGTACTCGTTACAACCTTCGTATTGAGGACCACCGAAATCTTCAGCAGTCAGGTTTTGTGTTTGCAAGTTAGTTCCCATTGCACCGTCGAAGACGATGACTGGGCGTGTGGGACTATGCAAGTGTTCTAAGAAAGTAGAGGTCATATTCTCCAACAGAAAATTGGGTTAGTCTGGAAATATTTAACTGTACATACTATTTTCTCGAATTTTTAGTACTTCTGAAGTGTGAATAATGAGGGGTGTAAGGGTGTTGGCGTATAGGTGAGGAGAAAAGTAACCGTGAATTGCTTTCTTTCCCCTACCCCCTTACACCCTTACACCCTTACACCCCTAGTTCTTGACGGCGCTACTTTATAAACACTAGTCATGAAAACTTGATTGCTAAATTTTTGACAAAGTTGGCGGAATTTTCTCGTAACTCCTAGTTAAGTAATTATTTACTGACCTACTTTCACATGCTCATGTCTGAAATCTTTTGTATTAAACCGCTAGGTGAAATTTTACAGCTGGCTGACCTAATTTCAATTGCACAGATAGAGTTCGCTTTGCAAGAGCAGATCCAAAATAACAATATGCGGCTAGGGGAAATTTTAGCCTTACAAGGATGGATCAAACAAGAAACGGCTGATTTTTTTGCCCAGAAGTGGTCAGATTTGCTAAAGCAAAAATCTAAACAACCCTTGGGTGAGTATCTCAAAAAAGCAGGGCTGTTGGATGAGTATCAAGTCAAGACTATTCTGTGTGAACAAAAACAGATGGGACTTAGATTTGGGGAATTGGCTGTCCACAAAGGTTGGCTTAAGCCAACTACAATCAACTTTTTTCTAGAGCATATTGCTCCTGTTGCACAGCGCCCTGAAAAAATTTTACAGCAGGCAGAACACTCAGTTGAAGTCCGTAACGGGAGAGTCAGATCCTTGGGGGAATTCAAAATTCGTCTTGGAAAGTTTGCTCTGTCGGAAAACCAACGCTCTTATCCAAGTAAGGAAGACCCTAAACTGGCTCCTCCTGGCGTCCGCGCTGCCTCACGACTCGACTCGCTCAACTTTGGGCAAAATACAAAATTCCAAATTGAAGACTTCACACAGCCCAGCCCAGTGAGTATTAATGACAGTCTCAGACAAGTAGAAACGTTTTTGGAAGAGGACAAGTCATCTGTTGTTGATCACAGAGTACATACAAGACCTTTGAGTCGCAGCATCATCAAATTATTCAATTTAGATCAAAAAGCTAGTCGTCCGGATATTTTGCTGGAGGAGGTTTTTTCATGGACAAGTGGTCAACCGTTTCTCACCCAAAAGTTATGTCAATTACTAGCTGATTCCGAAACTTTTGTTCCCTTTGGTGAGGAAGGATTCACAGTCGATGTGCTCGTGCAAACCCGTTTTATTGATCATTGGGAAACTCAAATTGCGTCTGAGCATCTCAAGGCGATTCGCTATGGTCTTCTGGAAAATAAAAAATGCAATCATTTTTCACTCCTGAAACTTTATCAACAAATATTACACCAGGGAAACATCTCTGTTGAAGACAGTTTTGTCAAAACAGAATTGTTAAATTTAGGATTGGTTGTGGAACAGGAAAACACGCTAAAAGTTTCTAACCGCATTTACCAATCTATTTTTTCTTTAAGTTGGGTGAATCGGGAAATAATACGTTTAGATATCAACCGCAGCAGAATCAAATTCTTCAAATTAGATGAAAAAGCCAGCCGCCCGTATGTCTTACTGGAAGAGGTGTTGTTATGGACAAGTGGTCAACTGTTTCTCACCCAAAAACTTTCTCAATTACTCGCTAACTCACAAGGTTTTATTCCCGTTAATCAAGAAGCTGTCAGAGTAGAGCAACTAGTACAAACCCGCCTAATTGACAACTGGGAAATTCAAGTGGCGTCTGAGCATTTGGAGGGAATTAGCAATGGAATTCTGAAAAATCAGCAGTGTCAGCCTTTGTCACTGTTGCAGCTATATCAGCAAATCTTGCAGCATAAAGAAGTGGTAGTGAATAACAATCCCGCACAAACAGAACTGCTGAATTTGGGATTAGTTGTCAAACAGGAAAAGACGCTAAAAGTTTCTAATCGTATTTACCAATCTGTTTTTTCTTTGAATTGGGTGAATCAAGAATTGGAGAAACAGCCTCCCCCACTTTCACAAATGATGAAAAGTATCCAAAGCCAATTACCTCCACCAACACTTCGTTTAAAAAAGATAAAAAAAACCATTTCCAATCGAAGAAAGACACTTCCTAAAGAAACTTGGATTTTACTGGGAACTATTAGCTTGATGCTCGTTGGCTTTAGTGTCGTTGGCTTTAGTGCGGTGAAGTCTTCAGAGGTGAAAAGCCTTATTCAACAAGGCGAGAAATGAGCTATTCAACCAAATAAGTAAGTGGACATAATTAAACGTAACTATGTTCGTAGCGAGTGGAACGCAGTGTAACGTAGACGCCTGGAGAGCTTCGGTGCAGGGTAGCGATCGCAAGCGTTTGGGATTGCTTCACTATGCCCTCCGGGCACGCTGCGCTAACGCTCGCATTGATGGGGTTCCCCTACACACGCCAGATACCTCTGTCGGGAAACCCTCCTATGTCCTTCGGACACGCTGAGTCCCAAGGGGACACGCTACGCGAACGCGAACAGTACTGGCTCCCCTACACCCCTACACCCTTACACCCGCACCCGAAGGGCATTGACTATTTTTCAAAACTATAAATCTTCTGTGTCCCCAACTGCTCACAACAAATAGACGAAGGTAATGTCCCCACACGGAACGTCTGCCGATCCAATTGCACTTGTAAGTTACTCAGAGGATCAACACCAGGCGAAATCAAAAATTCTAGCTTTTGGATATAAGGCAAAGCGACAAGTTCATCCAAAATTTGGCTAACTGCTTGCGCGTAAGGATGACCTTTGTGCTTATACCAATCATCTGTTGCAACGTTCGCTTGGTCAAAACCTAAGTGTACTATTAAGGATGGCTGATTAAACAGGGCGATCGCCAGTGGACGTGCTTCTTCCTGTAACAATAAGTCATGACTTTTCGCTAAATGTCGCAGTTTCTCTAAGCGTTCGTAGCGTTCCGTCACCGCTTCGGGATCATCTTGCCAATTTATCGCCACTGTTAACAGAAAAGTCTGTAACAGCATATGACCCAGTTTTTTCGCCTTGGTTTTAAGGTAATAAGAATTGTAGTCGTTTGCCTCAATCAACAATGGCACGCGATCCACAACTTCTAACTTATAACCTTTTAACCCTGCAATCTTACGGGGATTGTTGGTAATCAAGCGAATCTTATGAACTCCCAAATCCATGAGCATTTGTGCTCCCATACCGTAGTCTCGCAAATCGGCGGGGAATCCCAAACGCTCATTCGCTTCTACGGTATCTAGTCCCATATCCTGCAACGAGTAAGCTTTCAATTTATTAACCAGCCCAATTCCCCGTCCTTCTTGCCGCAGGTAAACAACGACACCTTGCCCTGCATTCTCAAGCATTTTCAGTGCTGCTTGTAACTGCATCCGACAGTCGCAGCGTAAAGAACCCAAAGCATCTCCAGTCAGGCATTCGGAATGCATCCGCACCATAACTGGATTCTCTCCAAAATCAGCAGGATTACCCTTGACAACAGCAACGTGTTCTGTATCATCCAGAGTATGGCGATAAGCGTAAATTTGGAAATGACCAAACTGGGTGGGTAACTCAGCAATAGTTTCGCGCCTGATCAGGCGGTCGTGCTGGAGGCGGTAACTGATTAAATCCGCGATGCTGATAATTTTTAGATTGTGATGCTTGGCATACTGCATTAACTCAGATAGCCGCGCCATCGAACCGTTGGGGTTTTGAATCTCACAAATAACGCCAGCAGGATATAATCCAGCTAATCGAGCTAAGTCAACAGCGGCTTCGGTATGTCCTGCCCGTTTGAGTACGCCTCCTTCCTTTGCGCGAATGGGGAAAATATGACCGGGACGGCGTAAATCTACAGGTTTGGTTCCTGGGTTGATCGCAACTTGGATTGTGCGGGCGCGGTCTTCTGCGGAAATGCCAGTGCTTACCCCTAAGTGAGGACCGGCGTCAATGCTGACTGTGAAAGCCGTTTGGTTGGTGTCGGTGATGTTGCTCACCATCAATGGTAAGTCTAATTCATCTAGGCGATCGCCACTCATTGCCAAACAAATCAGTCCCCTGGCTTCCACCGCCATGAAATTAATAATGTCAGGAGTAGCAAATTGGGCAGCACAAATCAAATCGCCTTCATTTTCTCGATTTTCATCATCTACCACCACAATCTGGTGACCAGCTTTCAAGTCAGCCAAGGCGGCATCAATCGAATCAAATTCAAAGGTTTGGTTTGAAGTCGTGTTAAGCTGCGACACAGAGGAATTCCAGCGATCAGATGTAAATTTTTTGTAACAAATGCTTGTCTTCTGATTGTAGCTCTTCTGGACACAATAGGAAGCCATCGCAGCCAAGATTCGATAACATACCGATAAATACCCACACAAGACCGTTGGATTCTCTAAGCTAGTGTGCAGCAACAATGAAACAGTAATAAGTCTTTAGCAGAATGCTTCTGCTAAAGACAAGTCTCTATATTTAAAAAGGATTTAGTAGTTATGGGCAATTCTAGACGCGTAAAAGTTGGGATTATTGGCGCGTCAGGCTACGGCGGAGTGCAGTTAGTACGACTACTCATGGATCATCCAGAAGTCGAACTCGTTTACTTAGGTGGGGAGAGTAGCGTGGGAAAATCGTTTGCGGATCTCTACCCACATCTAGCTCACATAGTTAACCAACCGATAGAAGCTATAGATCCACAAAACATTGCGACACGTTGTGAGGTAGTGTTTCTTTCTCTACCAAATGGTTTGGCTTACAAAATCGCTCCGCAATTGTTGGACAAAGGATTGATAGTACTAGATTTGAGTGCAGACTATCGCTTTAGGAATTTGACAACTTATACAAACTGGTATGGTGCCCAAAGAACAGATCTTGCAATAGCAGCGACAGCAGTTTATGGATTACCAGAACTGTATCGCGATCGCATTGCAGAAGCCCAGCTGATTGCTTGTCCTGGTTGCTATCCCACCGCTAGCCTCTTGGCACTTTCACCACTCCTCAAGCAAGGGCTAATTGTGCCAGAAACAGCTATTGTTGACGCCAAGTCAGGCACTTCTGGCGGTGGACGTCAAGCGAAAGTTAATATGTTGCTTGCCGAAGCAGACAACTCCTTAACACCTTATAATGTTGTCCGTCACCGCCACACCCCAGAAATCGAGCAGATTTGTAGTGATTTAGCAGGACACGAAGTCACCATCCAATTTACACCACACCTTGTTCCTATGGTGCGCGGTATGCTCGCAACGGTTTATGCAACACTACGGGACCCTGGTTTAGTCCGAGATGATTTAATTACTATTTATAAAGCATTCTACCGTAACTCTCTTTGGGTGAAAGTCTGTGAACCAGGCGTTTATCCCCAAACAAAATGGGCTTGTGGCACTAACCTTTGTTACATTGGCATAGAAGTTGACCCCCGTACCGGGCGTGCAATTGTGATGTCAGTAATTGATAACCTAATCAAAGGGCAGGCCGGTCAAGCTATCCAGTGTCTCAATATCATCATGGGCTGGGATGAAACACTGGGGTTGCCAAAGTTGGGCTTTTATCCGTAATTGGGGATGAGGGGGCTACAGTGTACACACCAGATCGCTTTTTACCTCACCCTCGCTTTACCCTGCGGGTAAATCTTTCCCTCTCCTTAATAAGGAGAGGGATGCCCGACAGGGCAGGGTGAGGTTCCGATCCATGAGTCCAGATTTTGCGATTGAATTACCTTACATAAGTGACAATATGGAACCGCTACGCAAAAAAATGCAAGAATACATTGATAATGAATTGCGTCTGGGTTGGTTAATTGATACAAAAAATAAAAAAGTAGAAATTTATCGCGCCTTACAGCCAGTGGAAGTGTTGAATAATCCAACAAGCTTATCAGGAGAAGATGTTTTACCTGGGTTTGTTTTAGATTTACAAGTTGTGTTTAGTTAACTAGATCGGCGCGAAAAAACCAAACTATTGTTTGGGCGATAGCTTCGCTTGCCTCACGCGCAAAGCGCTCAGCATGAGCGTGAGGCAGATCGCCTTGTGGGAGCGATAAGCAGAGGCACTTACGAGCTATTAATAGTATAATTACACAATTTAGCGTTTCCAAAACTATAAATTATACTCATTAACTGTACTTGTAAACCACTTTGAAAACCGACAGCATCTTTTATCACATCTTCCAAAGCTTTCCCAGCACATTCTTTGAACTGATTAACCAACCACCATCACTTGCGGAGGCTTACCAATTTTCCTCACAAGAAGTCAAACAATTAGCTTTTAGAATTCAATACCTTCGCCAAAAAAAGAGGATAAATATCTCAATCCCAAAACCTCGACTA
>NZ_JCACKO010000010.1:0-77932 GCF_059505445.1 Brasilonema angustatum
GTCCGGATCTAACAGAGAGGTGCGGGAGATAATACTCCCCATCGACTCTAACAATGATAACCAATCAACCAGATTTGATATCAAAAGAAGAAATCTAGTTGGATTCGCGCTCATTACTATCTCACTGCTGCACAGTTACTAGTAGGTGCTGGCTGCTCACGTTGTGGACCAGTCTTAGTCGGATCATAAGCTACCAGCACCACCTGACCTTTGTCGTTATATATCCAACCCTGTGCTGGTATTATACGCTTGACAGGTGGCTGTTGAGATGGTTTCTTTTCTGTTGCAGTTGTTGAACTTACCTTACTGGGAACAGGTTCAACTAAATCAACCCGCACATTGTCACTACTGAGGATTTTATTGGGGTCAGATGGCAATCCGCCACGTCCGGTGATGGTGAAAGTACTACCAAAACCTTTGACACAGGGATTTTGGGCAACCTGCTGTGCGGGGTCGATTACAGTTTCTGTCAATTCAAATAATCCTTGACTGGGGTCTACATATTCAATGAACAACTGTGGACCAAGCACAGATGTGGCAGTGACATCGCTGTCTGGAGAGCGAAAAAAGCTTTTAGCTCTAACAACTACGTTTCCATTTAAGCCTGATTCGGCCCTGGCAGTGATGCCACTATTTTCTAGAACTAAGTTACCAGTGTTAATGCTTATGTTGCCTCCATCAGCCGTGCCTGTGGCGTTAGCGGTGATTTTGCTGTTGTTGCGCAAGATTAAGTCACCGGAATTGAGGGTAATGTTGCCTTTTCCCCCACGAGTGTCGGCGTTAAGCGAACTGTTATCAAGCTTAATGGTGTCAGCCGAAATCTTTAAATCACCAGCTTTACCATTACCAAAGGAGTTAGTAGTTATCTCATTTATCTTTGCACCGCTGGCTACAGTCAATGAACCTTTAACAAGAATGTTGATGTTTCCAGCGTCACCAATACCCGCAGTGGTTGTAGATATAAGTGTGTAATCTTTTGGATCTGGATTTTTTGGTAATTCCAGAGAGTTTGCGGTAATGTTGATTTCTCCACCCCGACCTGTGCTACTTCCCTGCGCCTCGCTACGAATCTCTCCTTTAAGCTGAAAAGAATTTGCATTGATGTTGATTTTTCCAGCGTCACCCGTGCCAGAGGTGTTAGTCCTTATACCTGATTTGTTGATTGTAAGAGAGTCTGCGACATGAAAGTTGATTTCTCCGCCTTGACCTGTGCTTGTGTTTGTCACACTGCTAGTGACAGCCGAGTTTTCAATCTGCGAAGAATTTGCATTTATGTTGATTTTGCCAGCGTTACCCGCGCCACTGGATTCGGTAGTTATACTTATACCTGCTAGAGTCAATGGACCTGTAACACTAACGTTGATGTCTCCAGCGTCACCTTTACCATAAGTGTCTGTAGATATAAATGCTATCTCTCCTGGATTTTTTAGTACTTCCAGAGAGCCTGCGGTAATGTTGATTTCTCCACCCCGACCTGTGCTATTTTGCAGCGCTTGGCTAGAAATTACTCCTTTAAGCCGAAAAGAACCTGCGGTGATATTAATTTTTCCAGCGTCACCCGTGCCAGAGGTGTTAGTCCTTATAACTGATTTGTTGATCGTAAGAGAGTCTGCGACATTAAATTTGATTTCTCCAGCTTGACCTGCCTTTCCCACAGTGCTAGTGACAAGCGAGTCGTCAATCTGCAAAGAATTTGCACTGATGTTGATTTTGCCAGCGCTACCCGTGCCATAAGAGTCAGCATTTATACCTGTATACGTTATAGCCATCGGACCATTGACAGTAATGTTGATGTCTCCGGCTTTACCAGTGCTAGTTCCTGTCGTTCTGCTCACAAAGCCAGTTCCGCCTTCGATTCCCAAAGAATTTGCACGAACGTTGATATTTCCGGCATTACCCCTGTCCGATGTCTGAATGTTTACACCACTGCGATTCTCAAACTTGATGTTGTTGGCTTCCAGTTTAATTTGTCCGCCGTTCCCGGAACCGAAGGTGTTAGACAGGAGGCTGGAGCGATTGAAAGCTATAGAGTCACCAACAATGCTAATTTCTCCCCCATTTTTATCAGCAAGCGTATCAGCTAATAGAATTGACTCAGAGGTGAAATTGATATTCCTACCTTTGATCGCAATAAAACCACCGCCATCTCCAGTGACATTCACGAACGATTTATTAGAAAACTCGATGTCTCTAAAACTGGGGGTGCTTTGAGAAGCAAGTGAAAAACCTTCAGATTGTGCTGGGATGAGATTTACAATTTAATTCCCATCAAAACTACCGATTTCAATACGTCCGCCTTGTGACCTGAGTACACCACCCTCAACAAAGACATTCCCTCCTACGAGTGCTAAGGTTTTTCCGGGTTCGACTTGCAATCCTGTAACGTTCGAGTCAAATTGGTTACGGTCACCTGACTTAGCAAGATTATTATAGTCAACTCCGTGCCCTGGTCCTCGTACCTGAATGCTTCCAGGATTATCCCGAAACCTCAACCCAATCGGAACATTTATCGTTAACAACGGGGGTGCTTGTGGATCAGTTGCACTAAACTCAAATCCATTGTCAAAGACAAAACTGTGCGCTGTACTCCCCAAAAACGAACCACCAATATTTAAGCTGGCATTTTGTCCAAAAATAATCCCCGCAGGATTGAGTAAAAATAAGTTTGCCTTGCCGAGTGCTCTAATCGCACCATCAATATTAGAAACAGAACCACCTGTCACCCGACCGATGATGTTTAGGACATCAGCTGCATTGTTGAAATTAGCCGAACCACCTGTGGGTACAGAAAATTCTTTGAAGCTGTGAAAAAGGTTTCCTCCTCTTCTGGTTCCGTCATTGATGTTGAAATTTTTGCCGTCAGGAGTAGTGACGGTGGTGGATACAGTTCCATCAGGAGTTACTTGTTGAGTGACTTGTTGTGCTGTGGCTGTATCTAGAAAAGTTAAACTCCCTATTGCGCATAGGGGTAAGGTGAATAAAATTAGTGAATGCCAACCCTGTTTCATGATCAACTCCAAATCTAAAATTCAGCGATTGTGAGTAAGCGAGTCTGAGCCTGTTAATAGAAGTTCTCAGTAATCTACTGGGAACGAGGCATTAGTTGAACCCTTCAGGCAAACAAGGGCGATCATTTCGTAATTTTTTTTCAAATGATTGTATTTAACTACAGATGCTGATAGATATATTGACTTGTGAGCATTTGCGTGCATCTGCGTGCATCTACAGTTCCAAGTAGCGATTAGAGCGAAAACGATGCTACATCTTGTCTTAAAAGAATAAATCTAGTTTGATCAAGAAATGATACAAATCTTAAATATTTTCTCAGAGAAGTTGAAGCATTTGCTTTTGGAGTTGATACATCAGGGCTATGATTTCTACATACTTCTTAATAAAGCCACAGAGAAATGCCAAAACGTTCTAATCTAAAAGCTGACTGGGTTAATTTTTTTTGGCAGTCTTGAGGGCAGCAATCTTAACGCATAACTGCACCAATGTGTCAAGCCTAAAAGCAACCCAGACTTAACACAAAGAAAATATGATAGGAGTTTTACAAATCCGATGAGTGTTAAGGCAAGTGGTGGAAGCTCAGTTGCGCGTCCGCAACTATATCAAACCCTAGCAGTATCAACAATTTCCCAAGCAGAGCAGCAAGACCGCTTTCTGGGAGCTGGTGAATTAAGTGAACTGGCAAGGTTTTTTGCATCTGGTACCAAGCGTCTAGAAATCGCTCAGAGGCTTACGGAAAATTCGGAGATTATTGTCTCTCGTGCTGCCAACAGGATTTTTGTTGGTGGTTCGCCAATGTCTTTCCTAGAAAAGCCCAGAGAACCAGAAGTGGTGATGGCAGGCGCACCGAAGAATGTTAGCAGTACCACAAACTCAGGAACTCTCACTTACGCAGAAAGTCGTGGTGGTTTCTTAGAAAATTTGCGGTCAGTCTTTAACAGTTCACCCAGTGGTCCGACTCCTCCGGGTTTTCGACCAATCAACGTCGCCCGTTATGGTCCGGCGAATATGGCTAAGAGCCTGCGGGACTTGTCGTGGTTTTTGCGCTACGCTACCTACGCGATCGTCGCTGGTGACCCCAGCATCATCGCTGTCAACACGCGTGGTTTGAGAGAAATCATTGAAAACGCCTGTTCTGGTGAAGCGACAATTGTTGCTTTGCAGGAAATAAAATTCGCAGCGCTTTCCTATTTCCGTCAGGATGCTGAGGCAACAGACATTGTGTCTGAGTACATGGATGTTTTGATTACAGAATTCAAAGCACCCACTCCTTCGACTAAAGTGCGTCAACGTCCTTCAAGCGACCAACAGGGCTTACAACTGCCTCAGATTTACTTCAATGCGGCAGAACGGCGTCCCAAGTTTGTCATGAAGCCTGGGTTGTCAGGAGTTGAGAAAAACGACGTTGTAAAAGCGGCATATAGACAAATTTTTGAGCGCGATATTACCCGTGCTTACAGTCAGTCAGTTTCTTACCTGGAATCCCAGGTCAAGAACGGCACTATCTCCATGAAAGAATTTGTCCGTCGCCTGGGCAAATCTCCGCTTTACCAAAAACAATTTTTCCAACCGTTTATCAACAGCCGTGCTCTAGAGCTTGCTTTCCGTCACTTCTTGGGACGCGGACCAAGTAGCCGCGAAGAAGTACAAAAGTACTTTGACATCGTTTCCCGAGGCGGTCTGTCAGCCTTAATCGATGCACTGGTAGATTCTGCGGAATACGGTGATTATTTTGGTGAGGAAACGGTTCCTTACATTCGGGGACTTGGTCAAGAAGCACAAGAATGTCGTAACTGGGGACCACAGCAAGACCTGTTTAACTACAGTGCGCCTTTCCGCAAGGTTCCACAGTTTATCACAACTTTTGCTGCCTATAACAAACCGCTACCAGACCAGCATCCTTACGGTTCTGGTAACGACCCCTTAGAAATTCAGTTTGGGGCAATTTTCCCGAAAGAAACCAGCAACCCCAATACTCGTCCTGCTCCTTTTGGTAAAGATACCAAGCGCATCCTGATTCACTCTGGACCAGGAATTAATAACCAAAACAGCAATCCTGGAGCGCGAGGCGAGAACCCTGGTACCCTAGGTCCCAAGGTGTTCAAGTTGGATCAACTGCCTGGTACAAGAGGTAAAAAGACACCAACTGGACTCAGTGTTAAGTACTCAGAAAGCTCTACGCAAGCGGTAATTCGGGCAGCTTACCTGCAAGTTTTCGGTCGTGATGTTTTCGATGGTCAGCGCCTGAAAGTGCAAGAAATTAAGCTGGAAAACGGTGACATCTCCGTACGGGAGTTTATCCGCGCTTTGGCTAAGTCCGATGTGTTCAGGAAGATGTACTGGACATCCCTGTATGTCATGAAGTCAATTGAGTACATCCACCGTCGCTTGTTAGGTCGTCCTACTTACGGTCGTCAAGAAAACAATAAGTACTTTGACCTCGCCTCTAAGAAGGGCTTCTACGCAGTTGTTGACGCCATCATTGGTAGTGTAGAGTACAGTGAGGCATTTGGTGAAGATACAGTTCCTTACGAACGGTACTTAACTCCTGGTGGTGTAGCATTACGGAAATTGCGCGTTGGTAGCATCCGCGAAGATATCACCCGGAGAATTGAGAAAGAACCAACTCCACTATTTGTTGAACTCGGTACTGTGGGAGACCGGCCAGAACTTGAGATTCAGCAGCGCATCAGCCAAGGGGTCAGCAAGAAGCGCGAACAAACGAAAGTCTTCAAGTTGGTGGCAGGTAACAACGATAAAGTTGCAGTGGCAATAGTTATTGGTGCTGCTTACCGTCAGATTTTCGAGCGCAATATTGAACCGTACATTGTCAAAAACGAATTCACAGCGCTTTCAAGCAAACTGGGTAATGGTGAAATCACCGTTAAAGAATTTCTTGAAGGCTTGGGTTGTTCCAGCCTATACCTGAAAGAGTTCTACACCCCATACCCCAACACCAAGGTCATTGAACTAGGAACTAAGCACTTCCTGGGACGTGCTCCACTGGATCAAGCGGAAATACGTAAGTACAATCAAATACTAGCGTCTCAAGGTATTCGCGCCTTTATCCGGGCAATGGTCAACAGTCCGGAATATCTTGAAGCGTTTGGTGAAGATACAATACCTTACAACCGCTTCGCGACCTTCCCAGCGGCGAACTTCCCGAATACTCAAAAGCTCTACAACCAGCTCACTAAGCAAAATCCAGATATTGTTGTCCCTAGCTTTGAGCCAGTGCAGGCGCGCATAAAGACAACCGCAGACACAGTAGAGACATCCACTGAAATTGAGAATGAACAGCCGCAGCCCGTCGAAGTTGGTCGTTCTTTTAATTCCAGTCAGGGACAGTTGGTTGAATCTGGTGTGGATACAACCCGCCGCAACCCAGCTCGTATTTACCGCATAACAGTAAATACAAATCAAGCTGAGATAGAGCAGGTGATAAACGCTATTTACTCTCAAGTAATGGATGTGTATGGCGATCAAGTTCGTGATCACTTCCACTATCCTGAGTTGGAAAGCAGACTGCGCAATGGTGAAATTTCTGTGAGAAAATTTGTGAGTGAACTTGCTAGCTCAGAAATTTATCGCCAGCGTTTCTGTGTTTCCTATCCCAACGCCAAAGTGGTTGAGTTCCTCTTCCGTCATCTGTTGGGACGTGCGCCAGCAACTCAGGTGGAAATTCACCATTACACCAACTCACTGGCAAGTAGCGGTTTAAAAGCTGCTGTCGAGGAGATTGTCAATAGCTCTGAGTATGCTCAGTACTTTGGTGAGAATGTGGTGCCATACCAGCGGTTCCCATCCTTGCCTGCGGGTAACTACCTTGGTAGCGTGAAAGCGCTTGATTAAGTGAAATCAGTCAATCGTCAATAGTCATGTAGTCATGAAGTTGGGGTGTAGGGGAGTCAGTACTGAAGGAGGGGAGCCAGTGCGTTGCGGTGAATCCAGCGCTGCAGGAGGGTTTCCCTCCGTAGGCGACTGGTGAACCCGAAGGGAGCCAGTCCTGCAGGAGGGTTTCCCTCCGTAGGGGCCTGGCGTTGGGGTTCCCCCCGTTGTAGCACCTGGCGTTTTCCCGACCTAGGTATCTGGTGAGACAGCGCTGCAGGAGGGTCTCCCTCCGTAGGCGACTGCGAACCCGAAGGGCGTGTGTAGGGAGAAAAACAGAAGCAGGGAGCACCGGAGTAGGGAGAAGACTAGTTAATGTGAACTAATTTCCCCCTGCACCCTGCACCCAAGCGTTTGCGCAGCGCTCCTCTTAGGAGCTAGCGTGCTCCCTACTTCTTCCCCCTTACACCTTTAAGAAGTAGGGACCAGGGCGCAGGGGGCAGGAAGAAAGAAGAGTTAACGTCCATTGAGATTCTTCCTCTCCCCATCTCCGGTGCTCCCCGCTCCTGGGCTTCTTCTCCTACACCCTTACACCCTGCCCGTAGGACTATTGACTCGCAAAAGGTATTCTAACCTTTGCCAACATTAGCTTTTGTGATTGTCGCTAAGGCAGTAAACATGAAAAGCAATGTTACAAAATATTAAGAGCAGTCATAATTGCTCAACATAATGCCCGAAAATAATTCCGGAAGGTAACTGAGTTTATGAGCTTATGTACTAGCCATTACGCAAGCGCACTCGTTTAGGTATTAGTTGCAGCAATTGTTTGGCTGTTGTATCTAAAAAATGAGAAAATAAGCTTAGTTAACCAATCAAAGCCGCACCAGTTTAAGATTCTGGTTTTATTTAGTACTGGAGGAATCCATTAATGAGTATCGTCACGAAGGCCATCGTGAATGCTGATGCAGAAGCTCGCTACCTCACTCCTGGTGAACTAGACCGGATTAAGGGATTTGTTACTAGTGGTGAAAAGCGTCTCCGCATTGCTCAAGTTCTCACCGACAACCGCGAGCGTATTGTGAAGCAAGCTGGTGACCAAGTGTTCCAAAGACGTCCTGATGTTGTTTCTCCTGGCGGTAATGCTTACGGTCAAGAAATGACTGCTACCTGTTTGCGCGACTTGGATTACTACCTCCGTCTGGTCACCTACGGCGTTGTCGCTGGTGATGTCACCCCCATTGAAGAAATTGGGCTTGTGGGTGTTCGCGAAATGTACAAGTCCCTTGGTACTCCAATTGACGGTGTTGCTGAAGGTGTCCGTGGTTTGAAGAATGCCGCAGCTGCACTGTTGTCTGGTGAAGACGCTGCTGAAGCTAGTTCTTACTTCGACTACGTAGTCGGTGGCTTGCAATAGGGTGAAGTTATTTCCCTGCTGAAACTGAACTAATGCAATAAGGTTGGAAATAAGGAATTAACTAACATGGCTCAAGACGCAATTACCTCTGTTATTAACTCTGCAGACGTTCAAGGTAAGTACTTGGATACTTCTGCTCTTCAAAAGCTTAAGAGCTACTTCTCAACTGGCGAACTGCGCGTACGTGCTGCTACTACTATCAGCGCTAACGCATCTGCAATTGTCAAAGAAGCTGTGGCTAAGGCTCTGTTGTATTCTGACATTACCCGTCCCGGCGGCAACATGTACACCACTCGTCGCTATGCTGCTTGCATCCGCGACTTGGATTACTACCTCCGTTATGCTACCTACGCTATGTTGGCAGGCGATCCATCCATATTGGATGAGCGTGTCCTCAATGGCTTGAAAGAAACCTACAACTCCTTAGGTGTACCAGTCGGTGCTACCGTGCAAGCTATCCAAGCAATCAAAGAAGTGACTGCTAGCTTGGTAGGTCCCGATGCTGGTAAGGAAATGGGTGTTTACTTGGATTACATTTCCTCTGGCTTAAGCTAAAAGCTAGGTTGCACTTGAGAATGTAAGTGCGGCTTTATTAAGTAAGGTCTGGAAATCAATCGTGAGTGCTAGAACTTTTAATCGCTTATCTTACTAAAGATGTATGTATGATGAGTGTTAAAAGTCTAGTATTGATGCTTGATTTCCAGCCTTTGAGTGATTAGATAAAATATGCACTCATAATTCTTTGAAATAAAAAAGTTTCCACTTCACTATAGGGAGATATCAAAACATGGCAAGGTACTTTAAAATTACTGCTGTTGTTCCTAGCAAAACCCGAACTCGTACTCAGCGTGAACTGCAAAATACCTATTTTACTAAGTTAGTTCCCTACGAAAACTGGTTCAGTGAACAACAACGGATTCAAAAAGCAGGCGGCACAATTGTTAAGGTAGAGTTGGCTACTGGTAAGCGGGGAACTAATACTGGCTTGTCTTAATCTCACTTATTGTAAGTAGCCATTTTGAATTAAATATAAAATGTAGTGCTGCCCAGAAAAGCCGCGTTGGTAATAAAATAGGGAGATTTTTGGCTCCCACTAGTGCTATCTACAAATTAATTACGGCTACTTATTTATGTGAATACGACTTGTAGGAAGTTGTTAAGAGGTCAGGTAGACCTCTTTTTTGTTTGCGCAAAACGCGGTTAAAAAACCTGATTATTCTGCTAGCTTGATGGAGGTCGCTTTGGCATGTTCTGGTGAAATTTCTCCAGTTGTTGTCGCTGTTCATCAGTGAACACTGATTTCACTTCTTCATGAGATGACTGCATAATCTCCTCAATTTTTGCTTTTTGATCATTACTAAGATTCAAGTCAGCAAAAGGACCATTTCTCCCTGCTTCTGGGGGAGGCATACCAGGGCCAGGACCACCAAAGCCACCGTTCATCCCACCTCTACGGTTTTTCATTTGAGCGAATTTTTCTTGTAATTTCTGCCGTTGTTCTGATGTGAGAACGGCATCAATTTTTTCTTTGGTTTGTTTGTCAATTTCGTTCAAACGTTGTTTTTGGTCATCACTCAGGTTTATATTTGGAGGTTGACCTGGTGGTCCTGATTGGGGAAAGTTTTGCGCATGGAAAGCTGGACTTGATGGGAAAGGTAAAGCTTGTGCGCTTAAGGGAACAGCTATCAAAGTCAGCCCAATCACTAGAGAGAACATCTTGACAAGTTTGAGTTTCATTATGACCTCGTTGCCAATTTATTGAGTTCAACATCAAAATCATAAGAATTTGCATGATTCTTTGAGATGGGGGAAAAGTCCCAAATCTCACTTTTTTGTCGTAGAGAAAAAGTACTAAATTCAAACAGGACTTTTCTCCTACTTGATCGGGATAGGGGTGTAAGGGTGTAGGGGTGTGGGGGTGTAGGGGTGTAAGGATGTGGGAGAAGAAGCCCAGGAGCGGGGAGCACCGGAGATGGGGAGAGGAAGAATCTCAATGGACGTTAACTCTTCTTTCTCCCTGCCCCCTGCGCCCTGCTCCCTACTTCTTAAGGGTGTGGGGGAAATCTGGCGGTATTTTATTTCGATGGGTAAAATCTGGGTTGACAACGTAATATTCTTCTCATACCTGTCGCAAGGTTTGAGTACTGTAATGATCGCCGCTGCTTGGTGGGAGTTCTCAGTTTGCTCAAGTCTAATTCTGAAACACAGAATCAACAACTTAATCCCTTTTGAGTGCAAGTTGGTATCATTAACGTCAACTCTAAACGATCGCACCTTACAATCTAAATTTTATTCATCGTGAATCTACGCCGCCTGACTTTATTATTTGATGACTCCGTGTCCAGCTGGGCATTAGAGGCGCGTTTATTGCGCTGGTTAACGCTGGTTTGGCTGTTTGTGGGATTAGTGATGCTATTTTCGGCATCTTATCCCGTAGCTGATGTTCGTCAACATGACGGACTCTACTACTTTAAACGTCAACTTTTGTGGGTACTAGTCGGTTTAATAGTATTCAATATTGTTGTTCATTTGCCTTTGCATAAGATTTTAAAGATATCCCATTGGTTTGTGATAGTGTTTTTGGGGTTGATTTTCGTCACCCTAGTACCGGGATTAGGAAAGAAGGCGTTTGACGCATCCCGGTGGATAGCTTTAGGACCGATTCCAATTCAACCTTCTGAATTAATTAAACCTTTTTTGGTGTTGCAAAGTGCGCGACTTTTTGGTCAGTGGGAAAACCTGAGTTGGCGTGTTCGCTTCTTTTGGCTGGGTATTTTTGGTCTAGTCCTGTTGGGTATTTTGGCACAGCCCAACTTGAGCACAACGGCATTGTGTGGTATGACGATTTGGTTTATTGCCCTTGCTGCTGGATTACCTTACAAGTACTTAGGAGGAACAGCATTGGGGGGAGTGTTGTTGGCAGTACTCAGTATCAGTATCAAGGACTATCAGCGTAAGCGGGTGTTGTCATTTCTCAATCCTTGGGCTGATGCAACTGGCGATGGTTATCAACTGGTGCAAAGTTTGCTAGCAGTGGGTTCTGGTAGAGAATGGGGTGCCGGGTTTGGGCTTTCTCAACAAAAGCAGTTTTATTTGCCAATTCAGGATACTGATTTTATTTTTGCAGTGTTTGCTGAGGAGTTTGGCTTTGTTGGTGGTGTCGTGCTGTTGTTACTGATTGCTTTATACGCCACTTTAGGATTAATTATCGCTCTGAAGGCAAAGCATCCAGTGTATCGATTGGTGGCGATCGGTGTCACAATTTTGATGGTGGGACAATCTTTACTCCACATTGGTGTGACTACTGGTGCTTTGCCAACAACGGGTTTGCCATTGCCCATGTTTAGTTATGGTGGAAATTCGATGATTGCAAGTTTGATGGCATCTGCTTTGATTATTCGGGTTGCACGCCAGAGTAGTGAAGCTGAGGTGGTACCGTTGCGAGAGGAGGGTGAGAAGAGGCGCAAACGACGGTTATTTCAGAAGAAGTAAGGCGAACCTCAGTAGTGCATAAGTAGTGTAGGGGAGCCAGTAGTAGTGTAGGGTGGGCACTGCCATTAAAACTCTCATATAGTAGACAAGATCTGATTAGCAGTGCCCACCTACGTGTGTTTCTCAGGTGGGCACTGCCATTAAAACTCTCATATAGTAGGCAAGATCTGATTAGCAGTGCCCACCCTACATGTGTTTCTCTCGATACGGTTCGGATAAGAAATTTGCTTGTTAAGGAGCCAGTAGTAGTGTAGGGTGGGCACTGCCATTAAAACTCTCATATAGTAGACAAGATCTGATTAGCAGTGCCCACCTACGTGTGTTTCTCAGGTGGGCACTGCCATTAAAACTCTCATATAGTAGGCAAGATCTGATTAGCAGTGCCCACCCTACATGTGTTTCTTCACCAGTGAACTCACCTCAGTTGTGTATAAGTTAACTTTGGTTTTATCTATAAAATAATGTGTGAGTATCAGCAAAAAATTTCATTGTGCTGATTTGGTCTACATACCATATATAGTCTATTCTGTCAAAAAGGTAATTTATCATACTTCTTGCATCTCGCGCTATGAGTGAAAACACCCGTGTCAAAACAATTTTGCTCTTGGCGGCGAATCCAAGAAATACTTCCCAGTTGCGGCTGGATGAAGAGGTACGGGAAATTGATGAGGGATTGCGACGGGCAAATAAGCGGGAACTGTTTAAGCTAGAGCAAAAATGGGCGGTTCGTTCGCGCGACTTTTATCGGGCAATCCTCGACACTCAGCCCCAAATTATACACTTTTGTGGACACGGTGCTGGGGAAGATGGAATTGTGTTGGAGGATGAGACGGCGCAGGTAGCGTTTGTGCAAGCAGATGCGTTGGCGAGTATGTTTAAGCTATTTGCTAAAAAGGGAGTTGAGTGTGTTCTCATGAACGCTTGTTACTCCCAGGTGCAAGCAGAAGCGATTAGCGAACACATTGAGTATGTGATTGGGATGAATCGGCAGATAGGGGATAAAGCTGCGATTAATTTTGCTGTGGCGTTTTACGATGCTTTAGCGGCTGGGGAAGAGATGGAGTTTGCCTATGAGTTGGGTTGTTCTCAGCTTTTTGGTTTGAAGGAAAACCAAACACCTGTGTTTAAAAGAAAATTGCTGAATCATCCCGTTGCACAGAAGACGACGCGCCAGCGTATTTTTATCAGCTATAAGCGTGATGTTGAGCCGGATGAACCAGTGGCTTTAGAGGTTTTTCAAGCGCTGTCGCAGCAGCACGAGGTTTTTATCGATCAACGAATGCAAGTTGGGACGCGCTGGGCTGAACGCATTGAAGCGGAAATTAGTCAAGCTGATTTTCTCATCGTTTTCCTTTCGTCTCGCTCAGTTTACAGCGAGATGGTGGAGCAAGAAATCCGGATGGCGCACGATATGGCGCAAGTGCAGGGAGGGCGTCCGGTAATTCTCCCGGTACGTTTGGGATATCGAGAACCGTTTCAGTATCCTTTGAGTGCTTACCTGAACAATATCAACTGGGCTTTCTGGCAAGGTGAAGAGGATACGCCACGGCTGATAGCAGAGTTGACACAAGCTGTCTGCGGCGGCGAATTACCGATTGATAAGGCGCAAGCCAAAGCGATTTTACTTGAAACAAGCGAACCTTCACCGTTACCTCGACCTTTTGCTTCAGCCCAGCCAGTAAGGTTGGAAATGCCAGAAGGGACGATGGACAGCCAATCTGCATTTTATGTGGAACGTTCATCGGATGCGATCGCCCTCACGACAATTGCTCAACGAGGAGTCACCATCGTTATCAAAGGACCAAGACAAGTTGGTAAGAGTTCGCTGTTGATTCGCGCAATTGAAGCTGCGGTGAATGCAGGTAAGCGGATTGCTTTCTTAGATTTTCAACTTTTTGACAAAGCCGCCCTCACAGATGCTGAACTTTTCTTTCGGGGCTTTTGCAGCTGGCTGACTTATGAGTTGGAAATGGAAGATCGAGTGGAGGAGTATTGGAAGACGCCACTGGGAAATAGTCAACGTTGTACGCGCTATGTTCAACGCCATATTTTGAAAGAGTTGGGCAAGACGCCGCTGGTTTTGGCAATGGATGAAGTGGATAAGGTTTTTGACGCCGACTTCCGCAATGATTTCTTTGGGATGTTGCGCAATTGGCACAATAGCCGCGCCACAATGCCCATTTGGAAGCGACTGGATTTGACATTGGTAACTTCCACAGAACCTTATGAGCTGATTGACGACCTTTACCAATCACCTTTTAATGTGGGACAGGTGATTGAATTACAAGATTTTACACCAGAACAGGTTGCTGATCTCAATCGCCGTCACGGTTCACCTTTCAACTCCAGTGAGGAAAGACAATTGATATTGCTGTTGGGCGGGCATCCTTATTTGGTGCGGCGGGCGCTTTACTTAGTGGCGAGTCAGCGAATTTCCACGCCCGAGTTGTTTGCCAATGCAACTGCTGGTAATGGTGCTTTTGGTGATCATCTGCGTCACCACATTTCACTACTGCACAAAAAAACAGAATTGATTCAAGGGCTGCTGCAAGTCATTCGCCAGAACACCTGTGATGATAAGCGTGTCTTCTGGCGGCTGCGGGGTGCGGGTTTGGTGCGCGAACAAGGACGAACTGTTTTGCCACGCTGTCAGCTTTATGCCGAGTATTTCCGGGAGAACTTGCGTGAGTGATGCTAATACTAAGTTGCAATCAAAGGTACCATCTGTCATTGCGAGCGGAACGAAGTGGAGCGAAGCAATCGCAACGGTTTGAGATTGCTTCATTCCGCTCCGCTCCATTCGCAATGACAGGCGTAGGTTGGGTTGAGGAACGTAGACGCCCGGAGGGCGGCTTCCCGGAGGGTAACCCAACAATATTAAGCGTCTGTTGGGTTTCGCTTACGCTCTACCCAACCTACCATTTTTTCTCTGCGCCCTCTGCGCCCTCTGCGGTTCGTTCTATAAATTCTATCTATGACTGAAACTCGACACAACCCAAGCATTTACACTGTTGGCGGTACTGTGCAAGCCAACCAAAATGGTGTCTACATTCCCCGCAAAGCAGATGAGGAATTGCTGGGGCTGTGTCGGGAAAATAAGTTTGTGTATATCCTCACTTCACGCCAGATGGGTAAATCTAGCCTAATGGTGCGGACTGCTGAACAACTGGCAGAAGAAGAAATTCAGACGGTTGTGATTGATTTGACTCAGGTGGGCGTGCAGGTGACTGCTGAACAATGGTATCTGGGGTTACTCACAGTTATTGAAGGAACTCTAATGCTGGATACAGATGTGGTGCAGTGGTGGCAAGAACGCTCACATCTGGGTTTTACGCAACGGCTGACTTCATTTTTTCAAGAGGTGTTGCTGCAAGAAGTTGCCGAACCGATAGTGATTTTTGTTGATGAAATTGACACGACACTCAGCTTAGATTTTACTGATGATTTTTTTGCTGCTATTCGCTTTCTCTACGTTGCTCGCGCTTCAGATGCAGAATTTCAGCGTCTTTCTTTTGTCCTGATTGGTGTCGCGACTCCGGGCGATTTGATACGTGACTCCAAGCGTACACCGTTTAATATCGGTCAGCGCGTTGACTTGACTGATTTCACTTTTGAGCAGGCAAAACCACTGGCACAAGGACTAGGGCTGTCAACTCAGGAAGCGCAACAGGTGTTGAAATGGATGCTGGAGTGGACAGGGGGACATCCGTATTTATCGCAGCGTCTTTGTTGCATTATTAGCCAGCAGGACAAGAAAACTTTGTCAAAAGCTGATGTTGACGGCTTAGTGAGCAGTACTTTCTTGGGTGCAATGAGCGAGCAAGACAATAACTTGCAGTTTGTCCGCGATATGCTGACAAAACGCGCACCAGACAAAGAAGGTGTTTTGAGTGTCTATCGAGAAATTCGTCGGGGTAAGCGTGATGTTTTGGATGAGGAGCAATCGATAGTTAAATCTCACTTGAAGCTATCGGGTGTGGTGCGGCGTGAGCAAAATGTTTTGAAAGTGCGGAATCGAATTTATCAGCAAGTGTTTGATTTAAAGTGGGTGAACAAACATTTGCCAGGAAAGTTGTGGGAAAGCCTTAAGCCAGCGTTACCCTGGCTTGCGGTAGTATGGGCAATTTCAATGGGGGCACTGGCGCAATATGCCTTTATTGCAAAAGAAGATGCAGAGAGACGACGAATTAATGCTGAAATCATCTTAAATACCCTCACCGCACAAAACTTGGCTGGTTCTAATTCACTAGATGCTTTAGTAGAAGGTTTAAAGGCAGGAAAACAGCTCAAAAGATATGACAATGATGTAGAGTCAAATACTCAAACAAAAGTACTAGCTGCTCTTAATCAAGTTATTTCTAAAATATCTAAACCCAACCAACTGGAAAAATATAGCGGTAAGGTCACAAGCGTAGTATTTAGCCCCGATGGCAAGACGATTGCCACTGGTAGTAGTGACAAAACGGTGAAGCTGTGGAATCTCGCAGGGCAGGAACTCAAAACTCTTAGAGGGCATAGCGGTAAGGTCACAAGCGTAGTATTCAGCCCCGATGGCAACACCATTGCCACTGCAAGTGATGACAACACAGTACGCTTGTGGAATCTCACAGGGCAAGAACTCAAAACCCTCACCGGGTTTAGTAGTCCGGTCACAAGCGTAGTATTCAGCCCCGATGGCAAAACCATTGCCACTCGTAGTTCTGACAACACGGTACGCTTGTGGAATCTCACAGGGCAGGAACTCAAAACCCTCACCGGGTTTAGTAGTCCGGTCACAAGCGTTGCCTTCAGCCCCGATGGCAAAACCATTGCCACTCGTAGTTCTGACAACACGGTACGCTTGTGGAATCTCACAGGGCAGGAACTCAAAACCCTCACCGGGTTTAGTAGTCCGGTCACAAGCGTTGCCTTCAGCTCGGATGGCAACACCATTGCCACTGCAAGTGATGACAAGACGGTAAGCTTATGGAATCGTAATGGACAACTACTCAATACCCTGACTGAGCATAGGGGTTCTGTCACAAGCGTTGCCTTCAGCCCCGATGGCAACACCATTGCCACTGCAAGTGATGACAAGACGGTACGCTTATGGAATCGTGATGGACAACTACTCAAAACTCTAAGTGGGCATAGCAGTTCTGTCTGGAGCGTAGCATTCAGTCCAGATGGCAAGACCATTGCCACTCGTAGTTCTGACAACACAGTACGCTTGTGGAATCTGCAAGGGCAGGAACTGACAACCCTCAAAGGTCATAGCGGTTCTGTCTTGAGCATCGCTTTCAGCCCCGATGGAAAAACTATTGCCACTAGCAGTTCTAAAACGGTGAAGCTGTGGAATCTCTCAGGGCAGGAACTGACAACCCTCAAAGGTCATAGCGGTTATGTCTTGAGCGTTGCTTTCAGCCCCGATGGAAAAACCATTGCCACTAGCAGTTCTGACAACACGGTACGCTTGTGGAATCTCTCAGGGCAGGAACTGATAACCCTCAAAGGTCATAGCAGTTCTGTCTGGAGCGTCGCTTTCAGCCCCGATGGAAAAACCATTGCCACTGGTAGTGATGACAACACGGTACGGTTGTGGAATCTGGATTTGGATGACTTACTGGCACGCGGTTGCGCTTGGGCGCATGATTATTTGAAGTATAACCCTAGTGTTAAGGATGGCGATCGCAAGCTGTGTGATGATGTTGGCGATCGTCGGTGAGTTGGGTTGTGGGATTGGTGGGCGTGTTGCATTCATACGTGTTACCTCACCCTGCCCTGTCGGGCATCCCTCTCCTTAAGGAGAGGGAAAGATTTTTACGCAGTAAAAAGCGAGGGTGAGGTTGGATTGCGGCGATCGCGCAAAGTACGCGCTTTTAGGTGGCGATAGCTTCGCTGCTGCCTTCGGCAGATCGCTCTTTCATTCAAAGCCAAGATTCTAAAGATAACGTTCTAACTTGCTGAATGCAGTCAAAGTCACTATCAGCTGAGACTACGGTGAGATTGTATTGTACAGCAATGGCAGCAATCCAAAGGTCATTTTCATCAAATCCCAAATCAGTGATTTTAGTTTTTCTGCGCTTACTTTTCTCTGTTGGACCAAAATGGTTGAATAAAGCTGCCTTAAGTTGACCGTAAATAGTAGCAGTATCTTTATCTACATGATAGATGCGAATATCTTCAATAAATTCTGCCAACCGTGCCAGATTAGTTTGCTTTTGTCGAGAATTTTCCATCATGTAGGTAAGTTCTCCTTGGACAATCACACAAGTTGAAACATTGAACTCTCCTACCTCTGCAACTCGACGAATGACCTTTGGTTCTCCAAGGAGAATGCTGCTACAGTGATTCGTATCCAACAAATACATTACTCAAACTCGTTATCATCAAATTTTGCTTTACCGCGAGAGGCATAAACGAGTTCTAGACACTCTTGGTAGTCATCACCAGCCCATGTTCCTGCATGTCTGAGTATAGAACGCCCAGAAGCAGGAGTGTAAGAAAGTTGAGATGCTTCAGATGAAGTTTTCTGTGAATCATAAGAATGAATAGACGTTGGCGATTCGTTCTGGTGAGGTGGAGATATCGCTTCTGATGATTTCTCTTGCTGAGTTTTCAAAAAGCGCAAAAAGTCTAGTGTTTCTGCTAACAGAGATTCTGAAGTCGATTCAATTTCTTCAATAAGTTGTCGTTTAATAGTCATTATGCTTAGTCACAAAATTTCGTTATTCAACTGATATATTAACGATTTTATTGCTACGCATGCGAAGACGGCGCACGCTACAAAGAACAGAATGGTGTTGCTGAATCAGGGTATGAATTGTCATTCTGTAGACGCTTTGCGGCTTCCCGCAGGGTGCGTAACGCAGCGTAGCGGTTCCTCTTAGGAACTAGTGAAGCGAAGAATCTCGCAGATGCTTCATTTCGCTCCGCTGCATTCAGCATGACAAAGCTGAATTCATACTTCAAATCAGCAATGCCAACAGAATAACAGAATTTTGTTGTGCACAAAGTGGGCGATCGCCTTGAGGTTTCACGCCAGTCGCCTGGGGAGGACATACCCGACATGAATGCAACGCGCATATCAATCAGTAGGGGATTTGTCGATGTATAAAGGCGTCTGCCTATTGCGAGCAACTACATATACAACTTTGGTGAGATGGTGGCAAATTAACCAGTCATCAACTCATACTTTTCTAGTAACTTTGGTAAAATACATAACTTTATTCCAAAGAGAAAAGCGGGTAATCTATTAATACTTTAGAGGGATGCAGATTTTATATCTGCTTTACCACGGGAAGCTGAAGTATGAAAAACTGGATAACAAGATTATTAATATATATAGCCTTATTCTACAACCTGTTGCTAGGAGCGAATGACGCGGCAGCTAACCAACTTTCAGATGTTTATGTACAGCAATTAAATACAATTCCAGGAATGGAAAAGTTAGCAATTGCTGACAATCTCTTTAAAGAGAACAGAAGAGACGATTTCCGAAGATTTCGCGAGATAATTAAAGGTGCAGATAAGTTAGAGGGACTTTTTACGCTTTATCGCGCTAAAGATTCTGGCGAAATCTATTGGGAAATTAAGCCAGAACAACTCAACAAAAATTACTTGGGTATCGTGACGTTGGAGTCAGGCGTTGGGGAAAGCGGACTTTATAGTGGACTCCCGTTGCAAGATTTTCTGTTCTACTTCCAGCGAGTTAACAATAATTTGCACTTTGTCATTCGTAATGTGAAGTTCCGTACAGAAGCGGGACAACCAGAAGAGCGATCGCTTGCTCGTTCATTCAGCGACTCTGTTCTCTATGCAGTGAATATAGTTTGTATCGACCCATACAGTAAAAATCTTATTATTGATATAAATGACCTGCTGATGCAGGACTTTCCGGGATTAACTCCTCTATTAAAATATTTTTTGCAAACTGAATATCAGTTAGAAGAAAATAAGTCATATTTGGGTGATGTCAACAGCTTTCCTTTCAACCTAGAGATTGATTCTATTTATGGTTTCTCATCACCAGAAGGAGCAAATTTAATTACTTTACCTGACAGCAGGGCACTCACGCTCAAAGTACATTATAGTTTTTCTCAACTCCGAGAAAACAACGGTTATATTCCCAGACTTGCTGACGACAGAGTTGGATATTTTATTACTGCCTTCCAAGAGTTTTCTGGCAATCATAGCAAAGAACCATTTGTACGTTACATCAATCGTTGGCATCTGGAATTATCTGATCCAAATGCTGCTTTGTCTCCACCTAAAAAACCGATTGTGTTTTGGATTGAAAATGCCGTACCCTTGGAATACCGCGACGCAGTTCGTGAAGGCGTTTTGATGTGGAACAAAGCATTTGAAAAAGTAGGATGTCTAAACGCCATTGAAGTCCGCCAAATGCCAGATGATGCTGATTGGCATCCCGCAGATGTGCGTTACAACACAATTCGCTGGTTCAATTCTCTAGATGCAGGTTTTGCCAGAGGACCAATGCGCGTTAACCCATTCACTGGGGAAATATTGGATGCAGACATCATTGTCGATGCCAATATGGTGCGTTCACTTCAGCAAGATTATCACACATTAATAGAAGCAAATTCAGACGACCTCTACTCCACGAGTATCTATGCAAAGTCTGGAGTTGACCCCGAGCGGCTTGCCCTGAGCGTAGTCGAAGGGAGCCGAGGGGTCAAAATAAACCAGCCTTACGCGACTGGAATTCATAAATCAAGAGTTGAAAACAGAGAATCTTGGTCTAATGATTCTGACTTCTACTACAGTATGGAGTCATCTTTTCAAGCCGCAATGGGAGCATTAACGCTCTCACTCGTGCAAGATGCTACACCAAGTAGTGACCAAATGAAAAAGTACGTACATCAATATTTACGTTCTCTGATCGCTCATGAAGTTGGACACACTCTTGGTTTACGCCACAATTTTCACGGCAGCACAATGTTAGCGCCACGGGAATTAAACGACACACAAATCACTCACACCAAAGGTTTGGTAGGTTCAGTGATGGATTATCTACCTGTGAACATAGCACCACAAGGAGTACAGCAAGGCGATTATTTTCCAGCGGTTATTGGTCCCTACGATGAATGGGCTATTGAGTACGGTTACAAAAGATACTCAAATTTCATGCTTGAAGCAATGACTCCTGTTACTGAAAAGCCCTTTTTAGAGCAAATTGCTTTAGCCTCGCCTCAACCAGAATTATCCTACGCAACTGATGAAGATATCTCGGATATCAATCCTCTGGCAAATATTTGGGACATGAGTAGTGATGTGTTAGTTTATTCTCAATGGCAAATGGATAATGCCCGGATGATGTGGCAGCGTTTGGATAAGGGTTCTCCATTAAGAGCAGAAGGTTATGGTGATCTACGTCTGTTATTTAACAGAATACTGAACTACTATTTCCGTAACGCCACCTTGCTGACTCAATACATTGGTGGGCAGTCTTTTAGGCGTCACCATGCTTTAGATCAGACTCATGCTCATTTTGTACCAGTTCCTCTAGAAAAACAACGTCAAGTATTGACAAATTTGCATGAGTATGTGTTTGAAGAAAATGCGTTCAGTTTCTCTCCACATTTGCTAAATCAATTAGCACCATCACGTTTTTCACACTGGGGTAACCCCATACCTGTTTACCGTCTCGATTATCCAATTCATGAGCGGATTTTGTACATCCAAAGCGTGATATTGCAAAGCTTATTAAGTGGCGATCGCCTAAATCGTTTACGGGATCTAGAACTAAAAACTTTGCCTGGGGAATCCCTGACAATACCAGAACTGTTTGACACATTGCAAAAAGACATTTGGACAGAAGTTTTCACTTCTGAATCACATATGTCAATTTCTAGCATCCGCCGTTCCCTGCAACGTGAACATCTGAATATCTTACTAAGCATGGTGTTGCGTAAGACTTATGTGCCTGAAGATGGTCGTACAATAGCTTGGTATGAATTGCGTCAACTGCATAAAGCAATCGATGCTGGTGTTAAACAACACAGTGGCAACTTGGATATTTACACGCTGGCTCACTTGGAAGAAAGTGGCGATCGCATTACCAAAGCTTTAAACGCACAATTGCTTTCATACTAACTTTGATATCAGAATACAGAATTCAGCAATATTAAGAGTTAACGAACGTTAGCTCTTTCTTCTCCTGGCTGTTGAGTAAAGAACCTAAAACTTGCTGCATAAGTTGATTTGACTGACAACTATTCAAGATTTAGGTGAGCAAACAATTAAGTAGCCATCATGAATTAACTATTTTATACAAAAACTGTATTCCAGAACACATAACATGATGAAAAAAATTTTAATATTATCAGCCAATCCTAAAAATACAGATAAACTGCGCCTAGACCAAGAAGTGCGGGAAATTAAGGCGGCGATCAAACGTGCTAACAATCGAGAGCAGTTTGAAATCGTTACCTCCCTTGCGATACGAGTTGAAGATCTGCGCCGTGCACTGTTGGAATACCAACCGGCGATCGTTCACTTTTCTGGGCATGGTTCAGGTAGTACTGGCTTAGCTTTAGAGAATAATTCTGGGCAAGTGCAACTCGTGAGTACAGAACCTTTGGCAAGGTTATTTGGATTGTTTCAAGACAAGATTGAGTGTGTTTTACTCAATGCCTGTTATTCACAAACTCAAGCAGAAGCTATTCACCAACATATAGATTATGTCGTCGGCATGAATCAGGCAATTGGGGATGTGGCTGCTATTGAGTTTGCCATTGGATTTTATGATGCACTGGGTGCTGGCAGATCTTATGAGGATTGTTTTGAAGTGGGTTGTGCTTCTGTTGATCTACAGGGAATTCCAGAGTCAGATACACCAGTACTCAAAGCAAGACGGCGATTGCTCCGTTGGGGAGAACAAACGAGTGGTGAACAAACACAACCCAAAACCAACTCCAGAGATGTCGTACTGGCAAAATCAGCAGAAAACAACTCACAGCCAAAATACTATGGTGGAATTTCTCAAAGTCTGAGTGGTGGACAAATGTACGGTGGGATGCAAGCGGTACAAGGCGACTACAACCAACAAACTATGAGGATTAAAAATACTGCCTCTGCTAATGAAAAACAGCTTACCCAACAACAAGCCGTTCACTTGCTAGTGCAAATTGAGCAGATGGTAAAGGAATTCCCAGAATTGCCAACTATCACAAAAGAAAAATCACTCAGGTATTTGGCAGCATCTATTGAAGAAGTTCAATCAAATGATCCAGATAAACAGTTCGCAGCTGGAAATCTCAAACGCATGGCTGAAACATTAAAAACTATAAGTGAAACCTCGGCATCTACTAAAGGCTTATGGGAGAATGTAAAAGCAATACTCATGCAACTATCGACTTGGTTAGGTATCGCTCAGAATTTCTTCCCAGAGTAGGACTAACCTATGAACCAGCCTTTGGATCCCAGAAGCAATCTACCATCCGCGCAACAGCCAGGAATTTCACAGCAAGTTGATGGTTCCACATTAGGTGGTGGAATGCTGGCTGCAATCGGCGATGATAATGTCCAAATTGAGGGTGACAGCAACATTGTTACTTTTAACAAGACAGAGATTTTACAAATCGCTGTTGAAGAGATTAAAACCCGTCAATTCATAGAAACCTCACCCTACAAAGGCTTAAAGAAATTTGAGCCAGAAGATAAAGATTTATTTTTTGGTCGTGACCAATTTCTCACAGGTTTGGTCAATGAACTAGAACAAACTAACTTAATTTTACTTTTAGGAGCTAGTGGTAGTGGCAAGTCATCAGTCGTGCGAGCGGGTTTAATTCCCTGGCTGTCACAGAAATTGGGTTCGCGATTTGTACACCTGACGTTTACTCCAGATGGTGATCCTTTTGAATCTTTTTATGCTAGTTTACTCAGTAAATATAAGCAAGCACAAGTTCAAGGTGCTCGTGAGGCGAAACTAGGCACGCTCACTCAGGTAGTCACTCGGCTCAAGCAGCCTGATGATTATTGGTTCATCTTGATTGACCAATTTGAGGAGTTGTTCACTACCACTCAACCAGAAAAGCGTAACCAATTTATCGCCAGCTTGGTGCAATTGAGTAAAACTAAGCAGCGTTCTGTCAAAATTGTAGCGACAATGCGGGCTGATTTTCTCGATCAATTAAGTCCTTATCCCCAGCTTGTAAAAGCTACAGATAAACATCGTCCATTTATTGCTGAGATGCAACAAGATGAGTTGCGGTTAGCAATCGAACAGCCTGCGGCTCAGCATGGAGTGGTATTTGAAAAGGGATTGGTAGAAGAAATCATCAAAAATGTACAAGGACAGGCAGGATATTTGCCGTTGTTGCAATACACACTAAATTTAGTGTGGGAAACAGAGGTTAAAAATCACGATATTGGCGATCGCACTCTCAATCTTAGTACCTATCGGCAGTTGGGTGGCGTGTGGGGCGCACTCCACCAACGAGTTGAGAAAATTTACAACAACTTGACAAAAGAAGAGCAAACGTGCACAAAACGCATTTTTCTGAGGTTAGTTGAGATTGGTGGGGATGAAGAATCGGGAACCGAGTGGAAACCCGTTCGTAGACGGGCGACGCGATTTGAGTTTAGCGAAGAACTCGAAAAAAAAGTGTTGACTCAGTTGATTGATCAAAACTTGTTAGTCAGTAATCGTCAACCTCAGTCTGAAGTCTCCACTGTGGAAATTGCTCATGAAGCTTTGCTAACTTCTTGGACACGGTTGAATGAATGGATTGGAGAAAACCGTCAAGCGATCGCCCTGCGCAACCGTTTGAATGAAGATGTCGCACGCTGGCAAATAAAGAAAGCAGATGATGAATTGTGGAGCGGTTCGAGACTAGAGCAAGCTTTGGAACTTAGACTGAATGAGGTATTTAATCAGGTATTGGGTGGGTTTTGTGATATTGCCAATCAGTTTATTGATGCTAGTGTACGAAGGCGCGATCGCATTCGACAACGAGAGATCAGGCAAGCTAGGAGGATTGCAACTGGTGCAGTGAGTGCTGCGCTATTAATTAGTGCTGTAGGCATTTTTGCATTCGCTCAATGGACAGAGTCCCAAAAACGCAACATTTTAACCTTAGTCCAATCAGCAAAGGCGAATCTACTCGCTAATCAGCCGCTTGAAGCGATGATAGACGCTGTGAATGCAGAGCAACAAAGTAGGCATCTGTTGTTTGGACGCAAGGATGTAAATGATCAGACTGTTGGTATGCTGATTTGGGTTGCGAGTGAGATCCGAGAACGCAACCGATGGCAAAGTATGCAGAAGACAAGTATTCGGAAAGTGGTGTTTAGCTCGGATGGTCAGCGGTTGGCAATTGTCGGACTTAACGGCGATGTAAAATTGTGTGACTTGACAGGCAAACTTACTGTCAAATTTACCACGCACCAAAAAGAAGTTTATAGCATGGCGTTTAGTCCAGATGGTCAGCGTATTGCCACTGCTGGCAACGATGGTACGACTCTGTGGGATTTGGCAGGCCATCCCCTTGTCACGATTGCCACGCAGCAGAAAAGTGTTTATGGTGTGGTGTTTAGTCCGGATGGTCAGCGTATTACCACTGCTGGCAACGACGGTACGATTAAACTGTGGGACTTAGCGGGCAAACCCATTAGTTCGATTGCTACACAGCAGAAGAGCCTCAATGAAGTAGCATTCAGTCCAGATGGTCAACGTATTGCCACTGCTGGCAACGACGGTACGACTAAACTGTGGGACTTAACGGGCAAACCCATTACTTCAATTGCTACACACCAGGGGAGTGTTTTTGATGTCAAGTTTAGTCCGGATGGTCAACGTATTGCCACTGCTGGCAACGACGGTACGATTAAACTGTGGGACTTAGCGGGCAAACTCATTACTTCAATTGCTACACAACACGAGCAAGTTTGGAGCTTGGCGTTCAGTCCGAATGGTCAGCGGTTAGTTACTGCTGGACCTGACGCCACTATAAAACTGTGGGATTTAACGGGCAAACCCATTACTTCGATTGCTACACAGCAGGGCAGTGTCTTGAGTGTGGCATTCAGTCCAAAGAGTCAATGGCTAGCTACTGGTGGATCTGATGGTACTACTAAGCTATGGGATTTGGGCAAACCTGTGACTTCGATTGCCACACAGCAAGGACCTGTCTATAGCGTGGTCTTCAGTCCGGATGGTCAACGGTTGGCAACCGGTGGAGATGACAGCACCGCAAAACTGTGGGACTTAGCAGGCAATCGCACTGCTAAGATGACCACACAGCAAGCAAGTGTCTGGAGCGTGGTCTTTAGCCCAGATGGTCAAAAGCTTGCTACCACTGGATATCAGGACACCGTAAAACTGTGGGACTTGACAGGCAAGCTCATTGCCAAGATAACTACACAGCAAGGGGAGCTCTATAGCCTAGCGTTCAGTCCAGATGGCAAACAATTGGTCACTGCCGGAAAAGACAGCACCATAAAATCGTGGGACTTGACAGGCAAGTTCATTACCAGCATTGCTACACAACAAAGAAGTGTCTATGGCGTAGTCTTCAGCCCAGATGGCAAACAATTGGTCACTGCCGGAAAAGACAGCACCATAAAATTGTGGGACTTGACAGGCAAGCTCATTACCACCATTCCTACACAACAAGAAAGTGTTTTGAGCGTAGCGTTCAGCCCAGATGGCAAACAATTGGTCACTGCCGGAGATGACAGCACCATAAAATTGTGGGATTTGACAGGCAAGCTCATTACCACCATTCCTACGCAACAAGGAAAAGTCCGGAGCGTAGCGTTGAGTCCACGTGGTCAACAACTGGCTACTGGCGGAGATGACGGCACCGCAAAGTTGTGGGATTTAACGGGCAAACTTATCGCTACCATCTCTATGCAGCAAGGAAGTGTCTATAGCGTGGCGTTTAGTCCGGATGGACAATGGCTTGCTGGTAGCAGAGCGGATGGCACAATAAAATTGTGGCAAATTGGTGATACCAAAGAACTGCTTACAAAAAGCTGCGATTGGCTATGGGACTACCTGCATAACCCCAGTGAAAATCGCAGAGAGAAAAACAGGAATCTCTGCGATGATGTTAGAGAAAGTCGAATCAAATAGACATCTCCAGAAACTATAGTGCCTGTCACTTTGTTGCAATACAGTTGAAATCCGCTCTATATTTTTTACACATCTTTGAAAACTAATCTCAAAGCCTTAAGCTGTCTGAACTAATGTTTATTTTGGAGGAATATTTTCTAATTTGTTGACACTTCCTTGCCTTTAGGCTGCAAACCACGACCTCCTAGTCCTGGAGGTACACCAGCTACATTAGAAGATGGACTTTGGGATTTATCGGAAGGGGAAGGTTGATCATTCACTTGGATAGTCATAATTTCACCTAGATAATATAGAATATTTTTGGATGTGGAACAACTTTGATAGAAGTTTTCCTTCTCAATATTTAAATAGGCTTCACTCAAATCAACTTATGCACTTTTGAAAGCGTTGCTAAATCAAAGTATGAATTAAGCGATAAGCCGGAGGCTTGACGCTACGCGTACGCGCGGAGCGCAGTACCGTTACGGGCAATTGTAGGAATCGAACCATACTTTATTCACTAACAACCTGAATTTCATCAAGTCGATTTATCACCACATCCGCACCTTTGACATTCTCTGCCTTCCCCACCCAAGTGATACCAATGCAACCAGCAGCTTTGGCATTACGTGCCATTTGCATATCACCGACAGAATCTCCTACCATCAGCGTGGCACTTGGTTCGACTCCTAAAGCTTGGCAAGCGTTCAAAAATAAAACTGGATCTGGTTTACTTGGTCCCTTATCGACTCCCATAGATAATTGAAGGTAATCACCTAATTGATGATGCTTGACAAAAGCACGCACTTCTTGGGTTGTCGCCGCCGAAAGAATTCCTAATTTCAATCCAGTTTCCGACAAAGACTTTAGCACTTCCAAACTACCTACAAACAAAGGTGAAGGCGTATTGCCAAGGTATTTTTCAGCATCGTCCAAAGCTTGACGGGCGATCGTTAACGACTCAAACCAACTCCGTCCAGTTTCTGCAATATATGCTGCAGCAGCGATTTCTGTTTCGCGACGACTCCCCACCGAGATTAAACCTGCTGGATCGAGCTGATCACCATTAACGCCAAACGCCATTAACAACGGTTCCCCAGTTCCAGGAATTTGGGCATCAATTATCCGTGCAGCTTTTTGTGCGAAGGCACGTAAATCAGCTTCTGAGTCTTCTAACGTACCGTTTTTGTCAAACAGAATCGCTTGGATATTGGAAAACGTTACATTTCTACACTGAATAGTTGCCAAAACAGACCTCTGATAAAGGGGCATAGCATATAATATCGCGACGAGGGGTAATACTATAGAATCAGTTTCTGAGCAATACTGATAATGCTTGCTGTTTTGCCACAAATGCTATGGATGAGGAACTGTTATCCTGCTTAGTTGACGAAGCTTGTCAACACCTACCCGGAAGCCCAGAACGTCAAAAACTGCTGACGCGAGTTATTCGCTTAACCTCAAGCAAACTCTGGAGGGAAACGACTCCTTACTATCAGGATGCATTGCAACAAACTTGGTTATATTTTTGTCGCAACATTTGTGAAGGAACAACAGGTCAGAGGTACGATTCTTCTTTAGGTAGTGTTATAACTTGGCTGAATGTTTATCTCAAACGCAGACTGCAAGATTTTTACCGTGATCATCAACGACAACAAGCCAGAATCGTTTCTCCTAGTATCAATCAGTCTCGTTCGGGTGAAGCAAGTGAAATTGTTAATCCTGTAGATAACCTTGCTGCTGAACCTGATATTCCTCCTATTTTAGAAAACGTTAGATCCTGGGCAAAGAAAGACGCTGATGGAGAACTGCGCCAGACATACATTCAAGGACATCCGCAAGTGAATTGTCAAATGTTAATTTTGAAACGTATGCCACCAGAAGTGAGTTGGAAGGAACTATCAGCGGAGTTTAAGTTGCCTGTTTCCACTTTGAGTAGTTTTTATCAACGGCAGTGTCTTCCCCGTTTACGAAAATTTGCTGAGAAAGAAGGGTATTTTTAGAAAAAATTACACAACAAACTTGCTAATATAGCTATCCAGTTCTTCGCAAAGCCGCTGTAGCAGGAGTGACTGGGATGAGTACACAAAAAAATGATCTCCAGGAAACATCTGTAGTGAAAAAGCACCATTAGTCTGTTGTTGCCAACCTGCTAAATTTTCACGAGTGACTTTCCAATCTTGTAAGCCCCCAAAGGCAGTAATGGGAAAATCTAGTGGCGCAGAGGGAGTGTAGAGGTAATTGTCCAGAACAGCAAAATCTGCGCGCAGGATTGGAACAAGCAGTTCCATGAGTTCGGAGTTATCTAGTACTTCTTTGGGCGTGCCGTTATAGCGGCGTAGTTCATTTAAGAATGCTGGTTCTGGCAAATCGTGAATAGGTGGTTCTGGATCGGGAATTTGTGGAGCGCGGTGACCAGATACATATAAATGTAATGGAGTCAAGCGATAATTTTGATAAAGTCGTCGGGCAAGTTCAAAGCTAACCGCTGCGCCCATGCTATGACCGAAGAAGATGAAAGGTTTATTGAGGCTTGGCAACAGGGCTTTTTCTAGCGCCTGAATTAAGGGTTCAAACTGAGTGAACAAAGCCTCCTTCATCCGTGTTCCACGTCCAGGTAGTTCAATCAGACAAACTTCCACAGAGGATGGTAAATAATTTAACCAGGGGCGAAAGCTTAAAGCCCCACCTCCAGCATGATGGAAACAAAATAGCCGTAGTTTAGCTTGAGGATTTGGCTTGGGACAGGTAAACATCAGTTAGCAATTAAGAATGATAAGCAAGCTGCTAAGTGTTATTACAGAGATTGGATTAAACAAAGAAACTCAACTTTGCTTGGTCAGTTCTCATATATTCAACCCAACCTACAAATACAGTTACCAGTGAGCCAGCACGGCGCAGGAGGGTCTCCCGACCTAGGCGACTGCGTTAGCGCAGCGGAACCGGAGGTTCTCCCCGATAGCCGTAAGGCGTGGCGTTAGCCATAGGGTTATCAGTTATCAGTTGTTCCCTGTTCCCTGTTCCCTGTTCACTGATTTCATGACGAATGAGTAATCATTCCATCATCTGTGCTGTTTTCTCCTTATCTAACTTGAGGATTAATACTCCCAAGGGTGGCAAACATAAATCCAGCGAGTATGAACGATTGTGAAGTGACCAATTATCCGTCCACTTACCGCCTAAGTTACCCATATTGCTACCGCCATACTGACGAGCATCACTGTTGAATAGTTCAGTGTAAAATCCTAGTTCTGGAACACCGATACGATAGTGGGAATGGGGTTGAGGTGTGAAGTTGCAAACCACAACAACGAAATTATCGGAATCCTTGTCGTGACGGATAAAAGAAACTACGCTGTGGCGGTTATCGCTACAGTCAATCCACTCAAACCCTTCGCGGCCAAAATCTTGGGTGTACAAAGCTGGTTCGGAGCGGTAAAGATGGTTTAGCTCTTTGAAAAACTGTTTTAGCTGTTGGTGTGGCTCATGCTGGAATAGCTGCCATTCCAAGTCACCCCAGACATTCCACTCACTCCACTGTCCAAATTCCATGCTCATAAACATGGTTTTCTTACCTGGGTGAGTAAACATATAAGCAAACAAACAACGCACGTTAGCGAACTTCTGCCATCTATCTCCAGGCATTTTGCCGATAATATTGCTCTTACCATGCACCACTTCATCGTGGGACAGTGCCAGCATGTAGTTCTCGCTGTGGTGATACCACATACTAAAGGTGAGATTGTTTTGGTGGAATTGGCGGAACCAGGGGTCCATGCTGAAGTAGTCCAGCATATCGTGCATCCAACCCATATTCCACTTCAAGTTAAAACCCAAGCCTCCGGTGTAGGTAGGCCAAGATACCATTGGCCATGAGGTGGATTCTTCGGCAATTGAGACAATACCAGGGAAATAGCTGAAAATAGTGTGATTGACCTGACGCAGAAAATCTGCAGCTTCCAGGTTTTCTCTACCGCCGTACTGGTTGGTAACCCATTCTCCATTTTCGCGGCAATAGTCAAGATAAAGCATTGAGGCGACAGCATCAACGCGAATACCATCAATATGGAATTTGTCAAACCAGAAGAGGGCATTTGCTGCCAAAAAATTTCGGACTTCGTTGCGGGAGTAGTTGAACACGAGAGTACCCCATTCCTTGTGTTCGCCTTTGCGGGGGTCAGCGTGTTCGTAAAGGTGAGTACCATCAAAGAATGCTAAACCATGACCATCTTTGGGGAAGTGAGCGGGAACCCAATCTACAATCACCCCAATACCATTTTTGTGGCATTGGTCAACGAAGTACATAAAGTCTTCTGGTCTACCAAAACGGGAGGTGGGAGCATAATACCCAGTGACTTGATAACCCCAAGAACCATCAAAGGGATGCTCAGCAACAGGCAGCACTTCAATGTGGGTATATCCTAAATCTTTAACGTAAGGAATAAGCCGTTCTGCTAGTTCCCGGTATGTTAGGAAGCGTGCGCCTGGCTTGAGTTCTGAAACTGTGACGACTGGCTGGGTTTCACCATTGGGCAGTAGTGGTGGTTCTGCACTAGATCCATGTAACCAAGAACCTAAATGCAGTTCGTAAACTGAAAGGGGTTCGGTGAGGGGATCGCTGTTACGCCGTTTTTCCAGCCACTGTTGATCACTCCAGGTGTAGGCATCCAAATCAGTGACAATGGATGCGGTTTTGGGGCGGGGTTCTTGTTGAAAACCGTAGGGATCAGATTTTTCGTAAATGTGTCCTTCAAAGTTTTTAATTTCGTATTTGTAACTCTCTCCTACACCAAGTTCGGGAATGAACAATTCCCAAATCCCAGTGTGACCTTTACGCATCTGGTGTTTGCGACCGTCCCAAAGATTGAAATCTCCTAAAATTGACACATTACGGGCGTTCGGTGCCCAAACAGCAAAATAAACGCCTTTAACACCGTTGATTTCTGTGGGGTGTGCTCCCAGTTTTTCGTAAATCCGGTGATGGTTACCTTCGCTAAACAAGTGCAAATCAAATTCAGTCAGGCGGGGAGAAGGGAAAGCGTAAGGGTCATACATGACTCGTTCGTGTTCCCCTTCTTTTATCCGTAACTGGTAGTTCGCCAGTTCATTTGTTTCTATCGTGCATTCAAAAAAGTGGGGATGATGCACCGCTTCCATTGGGTATTCCTTCCGTTCTTCAGGAAGGATAACCCACGCCTCACTCGCACTTGGTAGGTAGGCTCGCACAGCCCAAAAGCTTTTACCATTCTGTTCTATAGGATGGGCACCTAGTACTTCAAACGGATCTTGATGTTGATTCCAAACGATGCTGTTAACTTGTTCTGGGGCTATCGTGGTCATAGACATGGAGCTACCTACGTTCGTTGAATAAAGTGATTAAGTAAATTTGCTTTGTAAAACGTCTATATATATTCTTTACATTCTTTACATTTCTTTGCAAATTTTGTTGTGATAGTGATCGTACCTTGGAAGGAGTACCTTTGGAAGAATGTGCTTCATCGGTTGAGTGAGTAGTGAACGTGGGATGATGTGCACTCATTGTTTTATCCCCATACCCTTCATATCGTGTCCGGTTAAAGACTTATCATTAAGACTCTTCGGGAGCAGGGGGAAAAGAGCACCGGAGAAAGGGTTTTCGGTTTCTGCATAGATTTAGGAATAATAACTAATCAACTGGACTTGATATCAAATATCTAAAAATGGGAAAAGCTGAAGCAATGTCTTACGCAGTCGTATCAGAAAAACTTGATCTTGAATTCGCGGATCAAGTTTTGGTGGGGGAGCTTTTTGCAACTGGGCTTGCAATTGAGCGTATTCTCCAGCAGTTAGGGGCTTACCATCAACAGGCGATCGCGCTGTTGTAATAACCTGGGTTCGCAATATTTCTTCTGGTAAATCTTGTTCTGGCGGTAATGCCATGACCAATGCTCCCTGTGAAGTGCTTAACCCTACCAATATGCTAGTACAGACAATTAAAAGCAGAAACTTTATCACTTTTCTCATTTTCCCTCTATTCCCGGTCATAAGCTAATACCGTTTTGAAAAAAGAATGCGACACATGATGGCTCATATATAGGTTCTATCTGTCGCAATCTTTTTAAGTATCAAAAACAACATAATAAATACGTACAGTCAACTGGCAGGATGCTTGATCGAAGAAAGTTTCTTCTTTTTGTGAGCCTAGAGCGTGGCAGAGGCATATTTTGAATGCATGAATTTTGAACAGATCCTAGTCTTCTACTTCCTATATTTTTATCTTTCCAGCAGCTTACCTGCCAAGAAACCCGGTTTCTTTATGAAACCGGGTTTCTTGGGGAAGTTGTTGTCAAAGTCTAGCAAGTAATGGTGCTACTGGCTGGGCACTTTTCCAGATTAGGTAGGTTAATACAAATTGTGAGTAGCGCACCTTTGGGAATTCTCTATGAGGCACTCCCGACCTAGGTATCTGGTGAGACTAGCACGGCGCAGGAGGGGAGCCAGTGCCGACGCCACATGCCGTGAGAGCGGGAGACCGTCCTACAGCAGTGGCTCGTCTTGGGGTCTCCCCAAGTAGAACACAGCGCGTTTTCCCGACCTTGGCGACTGGCGTTAGCCGTAAGGCGTGCGCAAAGCGTATACCCGAAGGGCGTCCGGCTTAGCCGACATTCACGCACGTGCCGTCCCGTTGAAGCGACTGCAAACCCGTAAGGGTCAGCGAGCGTGATTAACTTAATGCACTCTTAAAACATAGCCGTCTAGATCTATGAGTTTGAGAGTATCAACTCAACCAATGTAGTGCTCCTCACTACAACAAAGTGTTTTAGCTGTTTTGAGACTGCTATTAAGGAGTCTTGCTTGGCGTAGCAGGAGTAGTAGCAGAGGTGGGAGGAGTAGCTGTAGTGCCACCAGCTGCGGGAGGGGTAGTTGTCATACCACCACCAGAAGGGCTAGCACCGTCTGATGGCTCAGCAGGCGTAGTAGCAGTACCTCCAGCACCTCCAGCACCTCCAGGACTGGCTTCGGGTGCTCCACCGCCACCCTCACAAGCTCCGAGAGCTGCGGCCAGACCAAGAATTAATGCAAGACTAACGATTTTTACTTTCATAACTCCTCTTTCACCAATTGCGGCAAGAACTATTTTAGTCTGTTGATTAAGATACCCTATCTGTTGCTTTTTTTTAAGTGACTTGATATCACAGATTTAAGCAAAATTCCTGAGTTTATTGTAGGGTAACTTAATTGTTTAGGGTAGCATTACCAAATTAAGTCACGGAGCGCGATATCATACCAAAAATTCCGATTTTATTCGCATACTCTTGCTTATAGTGACAATGCGTTGTCATACTTTTAAATACGATACCTGAGCACTCAAGATATTCAGGGTTGATTCCAAAACTATCAAGAAATCTAAATTTCTTTAGGAAGCCATGTTTCTTAAGGATACAAAGATTAGTGCGCCTACCTATCACAATATATTGACCGAGTTAATGGTGTTATTTGTGGTTATTGTCTGATGGGCAATAATAACAAGAGTAAAAACAGACAATGAGCATACAGTAAAGTCTCATAATCCAAAAATTCCAAACAATTATGGCTGTAGCACGTAAATCAGATGTTTATCCGACGGGCGGTAGGCTCCCGACAGAAGTGAAAAGTCGCAGAAAACGTCGCTCTGCTCAACAAAAAAAAGCGTCCACCAAACCTGAAAAAGTCCCAGAGGCAAAGCAGTTAAAAACTTCAAATGTTGATCTGCCTGCTGTGTATACACCAGTATCCACCAGAAAACAAGGGGTTTCGTCAAAAAAATCGTCACTCTCTCCACAAGAACTTGCAAGGGAAGGTTCTAGCGCCAAGAAACAGACAACAACATCAGTGTCAGACCCCGGCAAACAAAAAGCGTCAACTGTGCCCGTGATGCCATCTGCTGAGTCCGTACCTTCCTGGCTGCTGCGCTTGTATACTTTACATCGTTATTCTTCAATTATGGCGTTTGCACTGGTAAGTGTAACACTTGTGGTTTATGGTTGGACTGTGTATTCTCAACAACTCTGGAGTCAAGCATACCGTAAAATGCAAAACTTGCAACGCCATGAGCGCCAATTGATGACCACTAACGAGGTACTAAAAAACAAAATGGCACAAGAAGCAGAACGTCCACCTGCCAAACTCGTATCGCCTTCTCCCGATAAAATGATTTTTTTGAATCCAGCACCTGTTGAGCCTAACTCAGTACCCACCACAGCACCAAATTCCGAAATACAACAGCATACCCCTAATCCACTGGGATATTAGTTATTTGTCATTTGTCATTTGTGAGACCAGTGCTGCGGGAGGGGAGCTACTGCTCGACTAGGCTTTCACAGGCTTAGACGCGCACCAGAAGGTGAGGGGGTCGCAGTCTTGGCGGTGAGCGTCGATTGCGAAGAGCGAAGTTCCTCTGAAAGAGGCACCCCCGCTCTATGGCGTTCCGCCATGCCTTACGGCTATCGCAGCGTGCCCGCAGGGCATAGGTCATCCCCGGAGGGCTTCCCGCAATCTGTCGCATGTGGCGTTTTCCCGACAGCCAGGCATCTGGCGTATCTCCTCCACCAGACGCTGCGCTAACGCCGTAAGGCGTGCGCTTTGCGCACACCCGAAGGGTCATTGGCACTTAGACAAAAGACAAAGGACAAAGGACAAAGGACTATTTTCATGCCAAAATCATCAAGCAGAACAAAATTAAAAAACTTTAACTTTCCGAAACCATCATTCAAGAAGCGACAACAGAAGGGTTCGAGACGAGAGGCGAATGGCAAACTTGCTGACTCCACGCAAGAGCAACCACCCAACATAAAATTTAGACTTCTCATTGTTTGGAGCTTTCTGATTGCGGCTGGATTCGGTTTAGGTGTTAATTTATACAATTTACAAATTATACGGGGAGCAAAGCTAACAGAAAAGGCGCGAAACCAACAAATGGTGAATTTGCGACCTTTTATACCCCGTCGCCCAGTGGTGGATCGCAATAAAGATTTGCTGGCAATTGACCGTCCGGTATATACTTTGTATGCTCATCCCAAACTCTTTGAAAAGTCTAACAACCAGATGGCAGAACTGCTCTCGCCAATACTGGATCAAGATGCTGATGAGTTAGAAAAAAAGTTTGACAGTAAAAAAAGCGGTATTACACTTGCTAATGCCTTGTCAGAAGAAATTGCAGATCGTATTTCTTCACTACATCTCAATGGTCTAGAGTCAATTCAAAAATACTCCCGATTATACCCACAGCAGGATTTAGCTGCAGAAGTAGTAGGTTATGTTAATCTTGACCGTCGTGGTCAGGCTGGTGTGGAGTACAGCCAAGAGAAGTTGCTAGAACGTTCTATGAATATGGTACGGCTCAGCAGAACAGGTAACGGGTCGCTGATGCCAGATTATGCTCCAGACGGTTTATTCAATTCTGATGATCTGCGACTACAACTGACTATAGACAGCCGTCTACAAAGAGTTGCCCGCTTTGCTCTTAAGGCACAAATACAAAAGTACCGAGCAAAACGAGGGGCAGTGATTGTTATGGATGCGTGGGATGGTTCGCTACTCGCTTTGGTTTCTCAGCCCACTTATAATCCAAACGAATACTCTAAAGCCGATATCTCTTTATTTAAAAACTGGACAGTAGCAGATCTCTATGAACCAGGTTCAACTTTCAAACCTTTGAATGTAGCTATTGGTTTGGAAGCTGGCATTATTAAACCTGAAGATATGTTTAATGACCCTGGTTACATTCAAGTAGGTGACAGAACAATCAAGAATGCTGAAAACAAACGTTACGGGCGGATAAACATCGCTCAGGTTTTGCAGCACTCCAGTAATATAGGCATGGTGAAAATTATCCAAAGAATGCAACCCTCTGTCTACTACGGTTGGTTGGAACGTTTGGGTTTAAGGCAAAGCGTTGATACAGATTTACCCTTCACTGTTAGCAGTCAGCTTAAAAGCCAGCAAGAATTTCTTGCTACACCAGTTGAACCAGCAACGACCTCTTTTGGTCAAGGCTTTTCGTTGACACCGTTGCAGTTGGTGCAAATGCTTGGTGCTTTAGCGAATGGGGGTAAATTGGTCACACCCCACGTAGTCCAGGGATTGGTAGATACCAAAGGGCAGATCCACTACTCACCCAATCGAGCTGCACCCCGTCAAATCTTCTCATTGACGACTGCCCGAAAAGTTGTAGAGATGATGGAAACTGTGGTTGATGACGGAACAGGGAAAGAATCACAAATTCGTGGATATCGCATCGCAGGCAAAACTGGCACAGCCGAAAAAGCTAGTCGCGCTGGTGGCTACATCATCGGAGCTAAAATCACTAGCTTTGTGGGTATTTTACCTGTGGAATCTCCCCGCTATGTTGTGTTGGCATTGATTGATGATCCCAGGGGTCAAAATGCCTATGGTGGTACTGTAGCAGCACCCGTTGCTAAGTCAGTGATGGAAGCACTGATTACTATTGAACAAATTCCACCAAGTAAACTAATGACTCAAATACCTGCCAATCAAGCACCTACCAGTCCGCGTTGAACAAAAGCGGAGCCAGCCTTTGTGCCAAGAGTTGTCCCTTGCGGAGGTGTCCTCCGCCCTTCTGGACTGGCGTGACAAGCAGCATATCAACTCAAAATTCAAAATTTTGAATCTCCCCATCTCCTGATCTTTGTATGCCTGTATACTGAATTTTTTATCAATAACTTAATTTTTCTTTATCACTCGTGGGAGATGTACTTAAATTGACTTAATGGAAATCTAGATAGTAGACGCTGAAATAATTTCATGCCAGCCTTTACTAGTAAAATGTTCCATGCAAAGCAATTTAATGATATCTCCTCTCGCCGAGGTTGAAGCAAAGAGTACGCAGATACCAGAAAAAGTAAGTATAAATTACGATATTGTTGAGCAGCAATTTATAGAACTGCTGGCAACAGAAAATTTAGACAAAAAACTAGATGCAGATCCCTCACAGAAGAACGAGTTTGAAGACACACTCGGTGTAGCAATTTCTGCTGCTTATCAAAATGGCGCTGGTGATGATGCAGCCCATCGTTTTCTCCAACGCATACTATATCGCATTAATCGATTAAATCTGTTTTGGTACGATGATCTACGCCACTACATAAACGAGCGTTCTCCTTACTTACATAAGGTGCGTGACCAAATTGAGACAGCTTGGCAAGAGTGGGAACTTGGACAAATCGATGTGGCTGCATTGCAACAACTAGATGTTAAGCAAGCTCTCGTTGAGCGTGGTGCTTACGATTTAGAACCGCCTTTATCAGAAGATAGTCGCTACATCCGGGAGGAAATGAGCGAGGCTGGCTACCGTCACTTACTGGCTATTGGCTCGTTTGACGGTTTAGTGGAAGGTAGTCGTCTTTCCCGCATTTTGGGTGGCGCTGCTAATCAAGTACAGTGTACTTTGGTGCGAGTCCTGTTGGAAGAGTACGGCAACGGTCGTTTTTCTCGCAAGCACTCTACATTTTTTGCCCAAATGCTGACTGAATTTGGGATGAATACTGAACCAGAAGGATATTTCGATTTAGTTCCTTGGGAAGTTCTGGCCTGCGCTAATCAGAACTTTCTACTGACTGAGTGCAAGCGTCATTTCCTACGGTATAGTGGTGGGTTAACCTATTTTGAGATAGCAGGACCTGCGGCTTATAGAAACTATCTTGCTGCAGCACAAAGACTTGGACTGTCTGACGCAGCGATGGGTTATTGGGAATTGCACATTCGGGAAGATGAACGCCACGGACGCTGGATGTTGGATGATGTGGCTTTACCTTTAGCCCAAATGTATCCCAATGAGGCGTGGGAACTAGTGTTGGGGTACGACCAAGAAAAGCTGATGGGCGATCGCGCGAGCTTTGCTGTTGTCCAATCAATACGTGAAGCAGAACAAGCTGCCTCATCTATCTAAAACATCTTAAAAGTTAGAAACTCATTAGTCTTTACCTAAGAGCAAACTATTTCTTTAGTCATCAATTGCTTGGCTTAAGAACAGTTTGTGCTTGCCTTTTTGCAAAATTTCCTAGGGTGAGCACTGCCCTTCATAACAAATGTAATCTACAGATAGTGAAAGTCAAATGAAAAACATTTTTTCTTGCCCTGAAGAATCTAATTTCTATTCCCATTGCTTGGAAAACTTGGTTTTGAGAAATTGTAAAAAATCGGAATGTGTTGTTGAATTTGGCTCAGGAGATGGCAGTCCAGTTATTAATTCACTCTTGAAAAACCGGTTTGATGGTGTCATACATGGATTTGAATTAAATTCTTCTGCTTGGAAAGCCGCTAATTCAACGATAGATGAATATAATCTTGGTCATAAATACATCATCTATAATTCCAGTTTGTTTGATTTTTCTCAACCCGAAGCAGAGTATCTAGTAGCTAATCCACCTTATCTCCCTGCACCAGATAATGATATTTATATGCCTTTGTTATTTGGTGGAGAAGATGGAGCAACAGTTACCAACGAACTCTTATCATTAGGTTATGATAATGTATTACTTTTAGTCTCTAGCTTTTCCAACCCAGAAAGTACGATTCATCATGCAAGAGCCAACGGTTACCATGTAAAGAATTTTGTGGTTTTACCTTTGCAATTTGGCTACTATAGCTCTGAGCCAAAAGTGAAAAAACACATAGAGGAATTACGAGAAAACAAAATGGCATTTTATTCTGGCGATTATTACTTTTTAGCTGGTGTTTTATTTCAAAAATCTCAAGAATCTAGGGTGGATTTATCTAAGGAATTAGCTCAAGTCATGACTAGTCTGTAAAATAGGCTGTGAAAAATTCATCAATAAATTTCACAGCTAACTATGAAATAAAAACTTCTTGAAGTGTTTCTGTCTTGCTTCAAGAAGTTTTTTCACAAAAACTAAAGATTAGGATTTAACGTACCGAGGAGGAGCCAATAAATGTCCAAGTTGCCATATATGTTCCAGCGTACTTATTGGAATAGTCAGCGCTACTATCTGGAACAAACCAGTCAGGCGTCGTTTTCTGCTGTCGAATCTTTTTATCCAAGCCGAGCAGCAGAGAAATATTCTCGTAAACAATTTTTGCCTTGGCAGTTTCCAGCATTTCTTCTACGGAATTTTGTAGCCATTCTGCTCGGGTATACAGATTATGAGATGGATGATCGCCGTAGGCAAAAGGTACAGTGATGACCAAATATCCTTTGTCACTTATTATTTTGCCCAGACAAAATTGAATGAATTCCTGATCGTCTTTTTTTTCTAGGGTTTCCTTGTCAGTAGTATGAAAAAGGAGTCCGCATAAAACAACTGCATCAAATTTTTTGTTCTTTGCAACAAGTTCAGGCAGTACAACCGATAGATCTTTAGCAACGAAGTTCCTGTTGGGGTAGAGCTTTAAACAGTATTCAATAGCCAATTCACTGTGATCGACTCCGAAGTAGTCACAGCGCTCAGGTAAATACTTACACAAAGCACCATTACCACATCCCAGATCCAATAATGAAAATGACTGTTGCTCAAAAGCGTCACCCAGAAAAGAAACTGCCGGTTTATATCGAGGGGCATTTTCCGGCGACTCAAAGTAGGAATAATAGTCATCTTGAAAACGTTCTTCTTCAGACGTATTGCGCTCAGGTAAATGTTCTCCCATAAGTACTATCACTGATAACCATAATTTTTTTAAAACATTCATCCAGGAATTTCATTAGCATTTATAGTCATTTCATTTATACTTAGTAAAGTTGCTCAATCAAGTTACCTGCTAGATGATAATAATCATTGCATAAATAAATTTGAAAGAACTTTGCATAAATTTTGTAACATGTCAAATATATCTGTAGGACTCCTATTTAATTTTTGTTGCCGCAGCCTGCGCTTTGCGCTTAAAAAACCCCGTACACCTTTATTGCTTCTTCCCTATTCCCTGTTCCCTGTTAAGCGTTCCCTGCCCTGACTTTGTTAGTTCACAAATAAAACCGGATTCCTATATTTGTACATACCTCAAACATGTAAGTGTCGTCATTGCCTAAGTACCTAAGCTTCTGTTCTGATTGAGCATGAAACAAAAAGATCATTTCCACTAAAAATTCTATCTAAAAGTAGATGTAATAATTTTATTCTTCTTCTTATAACCATAGAGTGTTATTTAGGATACACAGAATGTTATATAGTAAATTTGAAACGAGTCACAATTTGGATCTGGTTTTTAACAGGATATGACTGTAACCGCTTTAGCAGCCAGTAATTAGTCAGTTCAAAGGGCTTTTTGACTCGCATTGCACAAGTAAATTGAGTGTCTTTAAGTACTTGAGAAGCACAACACCATATTAAGAAGATACATTTTTTCAAAAACTAACCTTTGAAGATCTATCAAAGAAAGATGAACTCACAACCCCCACTCCCTAACAATGAATTGGATAGACTCAATGCACTGCGCCAGTACCAAATTCTTGACACTCATCCTGAAAAAGTCTTTGACGATTTAACCTTCCTAGCTGCACAAATTTGTCATACTCCAATTGCGATCATTAGCCTTGTTGATGGGAGTCGGCAGTGGTTTAAATCGAAGGTGGGTTTAACAGCACCTGAAACAAGTCGGGATCTTGCATTTTGCGCTTACACCATTTTGCAGCAAAAACCATTAATCGTCAGAAATGCGTTGGCAGACTCTAGGTTTGCAACAAACGCCTTGGTACTCGATGATCCCAATATTCGTTTCTACGCTGGCGCACCCCTGATTACACCTGAGGGATTTAGACTTGGATCGCTATGCGTCATTGATGTTATGCCTCGAGATTTGAGTCTTGAACAGGTGGAAGCACTACGGGCATTGAGTAGTCAGGTCATGGCACAATTTGAGTTGCGACGCCATGCGATAACTTTATCACATACTATTATTCAACAACAGCAGGCAGCAGAACAGCTTCGTCAGCAACAGGATTTTATTGAAGTTTTCTACCGCCGAGGAGAAGAAAAAGCTCGAAAAGGAGACTACAAAGGAGCCATTGTAGACTTTAACGAGTTCTTGAGACTTAATCCTAACGGCTTTAAGGCTTACTATAACCGAGGGCTTGCCCGTCAAAAGTTAGGAGACTACCAAGGTGCAATGATAGATTTTGATCAGTATCTGCAATTCAATCCTAACGATGTTGAAGCTCGCCAAAATCGGGGATTGCTCCGCTTTGAGTTAGGAGACTACAAAGGAGCAGTTGCAGATTACAGTAGCGCCATGCACCCTCATCCTCACAATTTGATTCCTGGTGATATGGGGTTTACTTACTCTGATGTTGACAAAAAAGAAGCAGTTGTAGAACACACCCATTATTTGGAACTCCATTCCACTGATATGGATATGGACAGTGATATCAATATCAGCCAGACTCACACTCACTCTATCTTGGAAAATAACAGTAACACATTTGAGGATAGCATCCAGTATCTGCCATTTAATTCTGACGATGCGGAGAGTTACGTTACCTTAAGTAACACCCAATATCAGCCTGAAGAAAGTACCGCTACTCTGTTACTAAGTTCTGATCAAGCCAAGTTATATATTCAACGGGGTAATGCTCGTTGTGATTTGAATGATTATAGTGGCGCGATCGAGGATTACACACAATCTTTGAAGATGAATCCTCACGATCCACAAGCATATGTCAGCCGGGGAAATGCTCGTTTTCTACTCAAAGATTACACTGGTGCAATCGATGATTATACTCAGTGCTTGTGGATAAATCCGAATGATGCTAAGACTTACATTAGCCGGGGCAATGTTTATTGTGAGTTAGAAGATTACACTGCCGCAATTAAAGATTACACTCGGTGTCTAGAATTGAATTCCAACGATGCTGAAGCTTACATCAATCGAGCTAATGCCCGCTCTCGGCTAAAAGACTATCATAGTGCAATTGAAGATTACACCTACTTTCTACAGCTCAATCCTAACGATCCTAAAGCTTATATTAGCCGAGGTAACGCTCGCTCTAAGCTTAAAGATTACAGCGGCGCAATTGAAGATTACAAAAGAGTTTGGTCAAAAGCCATTGAGCAACTACCTAAGCTTTCTAGCGAACAAATGTAAGTAGAAATTAAACTGAGAGGATTTTTCAATCGAAAAACTCTCTCAGTTTAATTTCTCACCCAAGAAAAGCTCACCAAAATGAAACAAGAGCTATTTCTGATAAAAATAGAAGTTCCTGCCGTAAATTCTTCAATAAATCTAAAGTTTTTTCGTATAAGGTGGTTTGTCCCAAGTTTGCAAAATATTTAACCGCTTTTTGTAAGTCTGGTATTGCAGTCTGTTCATAACCAAGCTCATGATAAGCTATACCCCGGTTAAAATAAGCATGAGCATCGTTAGGATTCAACTTCAGTGACTCAGTAAAATCCTGAATTGCACTTTTGTTATCTCCGCTTTTGCCACTAATACAACCTCGATTAAAGTAACCTCTATAGTCCTGAGGATTGAGACGAATTGCTAGAGAAAAGTCGTGGTTGGCTGCTTGGAAATCTTGCAACTGAAAACGAGATATCCCTCTATCATTGTAAATATCTGCAAGTAGAGGACTTGGATAAGGAGAAATTTGACTTAAGGCTGAATTATAGTTTGCTATTGCTTGTTGGTGATTTCCTAACATAGCATTCGCGATCCCTCGGTTATAGTAGGCTCGGAAATCATAGGGTTTGAGTGCGATCGCCTGACTATTATCAGCGATCGCAGCCGGATAATTTCCTTGTCTGTACTGGGCAAGTCCACGGTTCACATAAGCCTCAGCACCGTTTGGTGCATTTTTTATCGCCTGGTTGCAATCTGCTACCGCCTTCTGATAATCTTCTAATTGAAGATAAGCGAAACATCGATTACTATAAGCCGCACCAAAACTGCTCTGGCGCTCAATTGCTTGAGTGAAATCTTTAATGGCTTGCTGATAGTTGTCGTTCAGCACATTTTTGACTCCCATCTTAAAGAAGTCATCCCCTGTGACTTGGGTGCTGGCTGTAGCTGACAAGTGTATTGGTGAAATCAGCACAAAATAAGCAAGTACCACAGCAACACCAAACTCAAGCGTGAATCGAAAACAGCGATTCAAGCGATTCATAAGAATGTCTCACATTGCTAGCAGAACAAAATAGTAGGTAAGGCAAATGCCCTACCTATAAAGCTGATATTTGTACGTAGATTACTAGTACTGATTTTTACTTCCAACCATTATCAGCTTGTCCGAGCACATATGCTGCTACATCTCCAATTTGCTCAGGTTTTAAACGACCTTTGAAGGCAGGCATGGCACCTTTACCTTTTGTCACTTGGGTGATAATAGCTTCTTCTGAGTACATATCAAACTTTTGCAAAGCCTCTTTTTTTAAGGTTTTGGCACCGTTAACTAGGTTCTTTCCACCTGCATGACACTGAGCGCAATTGGCACTGAAGAGTTTAGCTCCCTTAGCAGCGTCTGCTGCAAGAGCTGGAGAATTGAAGGCAAAGGTAAAAATTACCATCACCAACAACAATACTGAAAAAATCTTTTTCATCCCGTGTTCTCCCGAGAATTGGCATATTCTTTAAGAATCACCATAATTTTGATGTTTCCAGCAGTTGTTGTCAAAAGACAGGCTGTCAAACTTAGGTACTACAAAATGACTGCCAATATCGAAAAACTTCACGAAATTTTAACTTGGATTTCAAGACGCAATGATGAAACTGTCTCTTCGGTGAAAGTCAGCCTCAGTTCCTCGATGAGTCAACGCCCAGTAAGACACTTCATTTCTATATTTAATGACGGTGGTGATGGCAATTTCAAGGGCTTGGTTTGCTGCAATGATTTTATCTAAATTGACATCCAACCCAAGTGTGAAACTGTCCGATAGATACTCAACATGAAACGGGAGTGTTGTAAAAGCTGTTTCTTCTTGCATTCCTTGACGATACGCTTCAAACCGATAGACATTCCAGTCTCCAGCTGGGGAGAGATTGAATTCCCAATACCTGTCAGAATTCTTGACACCAAGGAAGAACTCAAAGCAGGTGTCTTTCCACAGTTCGTGCTTTCGCGCTGGTGTGTCTGATGGTGTAGGAATGACAACTTCTTTTAAATCACCGAGAAGCGCGTAGTGGATAGTGAATTGATTCGCTTGTCGGGCGATATTGCCTGTAATCTTTAAATTAGGTATTGGTTCAGCAGAAGGAAAGGGTTGCAGAGAAAACGTCTGGTTGCTCATTTCAAATCCTCAATTATGTTGCGAATCGTTGTTTCCTGAGATTCGATGCTTTGGGTGAGTTGAAATTGGACAAGCGCCCTCGCAAGGTTGTGTTCTGAGTGTTTTACCTTGAAGTAGACATTCCCTGCTAAATAGTCAGTAAAAAATCTCAGTCCCAACTCAAACGCAATCAGACGGATTGCATCGTATATGTAAGCATAGTCATTCTCGGTGAGAAACGCCTTTGCCACAGAGAGATAGCCTTGTAGAATTCCCTGACACAAATCAGTATCGAAAGAAACGCTTTCCCACTGCTCGGTTTCTTCTCCGGCGAGATTGCAGCCCGATCGCAAACAATCGCCAATATCGTAATGTACCAAACCTGGCTTAACAGTGTCGAGGTCTATCACGCTGACAGCTTGCTGGGTTACAGTGTCGAACATAACGTTATTGATTTTTGGATCACCGTGCATCAGGCGCAGTGGTAGGTTACCTGTGGCTTTGGCATTTTCAAGGACATGTGCGACGTTAGTGCGATCGCTCACAAATTGTAAGCAGTAATTCACTTCCGGAGATTGGCGCGGACTAGTTTTCGCCAGAACTTCCTCGTAGTGCTTCAGGTACAGCGGCGTAATGTGGAACCCGAACAGGGTGTCAGCAAGTTTTTCCGGCGGCAAGTCGCTGATAAGATTGTGGAACATCCCCAAAGCGTAGCCAATTTCTTTGGCGTGTGAGCGATCGCGCATCGTGTCGAAAGACTGTGCACCTTCAATAAAACTGATTGCCCGCCAAAACGAGCCCTCCGGGGAGAACCTCCGGTTCCGCTGCGCTAACGCAGTCGCTTCAAGCCGGGGAACCCGTCCAACGCGCTGCTCACCGTCAGCATCTCTCCAGTGATCTTGAGCATCCTTGGTTAACAACACCCGAGGTACTTCCCAGCGACGGCTGAGACTTGCATTTTGTAGCCGTTTATGAATATGCTCAGTGAAGGTACGCATATTCTGCATGATCAGTTGTGGCTGACGAAATACCTGTGTGTTGATGCGTTGCAGAACAAAATGCTGTTCCTCTGGAGAATCTAGACTCACTAAAAAAGTATCATTAATATTACCACTTCCCAAGGATTGGACGTCCGTAACCTTCCCTTGTAGGGTAAATTGCTTGGCAATGGTAACAAGATTGTCTGTATTCTGTGTCTTGAGTTCTTCTGTCATCTTAGTCTTTAACCTGCGCGACTCCCCACGTCATTGCACGAGGCAATAGGAGATATCGTAGCTTAACTCATCCCACCGTTAAATTACTCCCTCCCCATCGTAGCGCCCCTCTGGAGCCAGATGTGCTGATAACCTAATAACTGATAGCAAATAACTGTTACAAAAATGGGGTTTCGCATCAGAACTCATGAGTGCTAAAAAGTCAATACTCATGAGCAATAACTAATGATTAAAGAAGTTTAGTCAAGGATTTTTTGGGATACCTTACTGATATAAAATCAGATTAACAGGTGTGCGAGGGATAATGTTAGCCAAAGACCGATTCTACAAAGCACTCAAAAAAGGTCTTGAGAAAGAACAGTGGGTGATCACACATGACCCTTTGAGGATTTTGTTTACTGAGGAAGATGAAATTAGAGTTGACTTGCTTTCAGAACGGCTGTTAGTAGCTGAGAAATTCGGAGAAAAGATTGCAGTACAAGTCAAAAGTTTTTTGAGTGACTCAGCATTTTTTGATTTCCATATTGCTCTGGGTCAATATTTAAATTACCGTTTAATTTTAGAATTAAATAAGACAGAATACACCTTATATTTAGGTGTTCCTATTGCTGCTTATGAGTCATTTTTTCAACATGATTTACCCAAAGCGTCAGTGAGCAAATATCAAGTCAAACTGATTGTATACGATCCAGTGGATGAGGTAATAGTCAAATGGAAAAATTAGAATTTTATCGTCAGTGTATCCAAGAACTCTTGAGAGAATACAGCAAAAGTACACTGAGTAATGACGAAATTGAGGTGCAAACAATTTTTGATACACAACACGACCATTATCAAATTGTTGATTTGGGATGGGATAAACATCGCCGCATCTACTACTGCGTTATGCATTTAGATATTAAAGACCGTAAAATCTGGATTCAACGCAACCAGACTGATAAATTGATTGCTGATGAATTGGTAGCAATGGGTGTGCGAAAGAATGATATCGTGTTGGGTTTACAACCTGTGTACGTAAGAGAGTATACGGGGTATAGTGTGTCGTAAGAGGTAAGGAAATCTTGAATAGTTATTACTCATCCGCACATTCGCACAGATGGGCGTAAACGTAACGCAGCTTAGCGCCAGTCATCGTACAAAGTTTTAACGCTTATTGATGTTGTGTGCGTTGGCGTTGAGCAATTTGCATTAATAATCGTAATGCTTCGTTGACAGACTCATCAGTTGGAAATGCTTGTGCTACGTCAGGATCAAGTAATACGAGATTATTTCCAGCTTTATAGCGTTCTGCATACTTCCCCCGAACACCACCTGTCATTTTGGAAAAGTCGTATTCAGGACGTAGCTCATCCTCAAACTCGTTTTCAGTCTCCTTCCTCATAGAATCTCCGCTCTCGCCGTGTTGCTTCTCTTGCACTGATAATCCGGATACGCTCATCTTGATCGGTATGAGAAACCAGCAGCAAGCGATCATACCTGGATAATCCGATAGTAACGTATCGACTCTCTCCTATCGAGTGATCAGGATCTGGAAATGTTATCGATAGGCGATCGCCAAATACAGTAGCGGCTTCCTGGAATGAAACGCTGTGCTTTTTAAGATTTGTGTCTGCTTTATCAGGATTCCACATTTATTTGTTGAGACATTTGTTCTTTCTCTTACACCCCTACACCCCCATACCCCTACACCCCTTTCTTGGTCAGAAGCGCTATGCTCAGCTTATGTCTTCGACTAAAATAACTTAAGAAGCTTGCTACCAAAGTGCATGGACTCTTTAAACGACGATTCCAAGTCAAGATCCCTAGAAGATTTACAATCAGGGGTAAATAATACCGAAGATGACAACATTCTGGATATGAGCGTATTATCCAGTACTATAGAACTTATAGAAAAAATTGTCACCCGAATCAGTCAATCTGCTCAAACAGGTGATCAAAGCGAAAATACTAAACACAAAAATAGTCTGACAATAAGATCCCTTGAGCTTAACTATAGTGAAAGACCAGAAATGGAAGAGACACTAGAGCTTTTGTGCGAGCAAGTAGAAAGTTTCAAGCAACTGCTGTACTACAAAGAATTAGAACTGCAAGAGATACAGCAAGAGTTGCGTGATACAAACGAGGATTTGTTAACTGCACTTAATTCACCGTGCCTAACACTTAATTCGGCGAAAAAATTAGTTAAAGAAATTTTGGTCAGTAAAAAGCCGATAATTGGTGAAACTTTAGCAACACTCCTTAGCGCTATTTATAATTCGACTGTCGAACTACAAGAGTTAGAACAGAAAGAAAAATCCAATTATTCTAAACATTTGATAAGCGCTCCAGGCAATTGTATGCGTACCAATAATAAGGTGTATGAAATTCAGAGGACAGCGGTGAGAAAGCAAGCTACTGAAAATCGGGCGAAATTTATAAAGTTGCAAGCTCAATTCATGGAAGTGGAAATTAACTTTATTGGTTCTCAAGCTCAATTCAGGCTCCGTGAGCAGAATTTTAAGCACAAACAAAAGCCGAAAACAATTGATCTGGCGGACGTTAGTCCGCCAGATCAATTGCTCGATTTTGGAGTTATAGATATTCTTTTTTATAACTAATCAACCGGACATAATATCACTCACCAACCGCACCCTCTGGAAAAATCCGACTCAAGTTCAAGAAAGCATCTTCAAACCCAGGAATTGACACTGACTGATTCGCCAAAGAAATCTGTTTACTCAGATAATTAAACTCACCTTGAATATTTTGATAAGGCTGACTGTAACGCTCTAGTTGACGAGCTTGCAAATTCACGATCCAGTAATCAGAAATTCCGGCTTCTGCATATAGCTTTAGTTTCGTTGTTTGGTCATAAGTCAATGTGGAATCGGAAATTTCGACAACAAGCAAAATATCTTCGGGATAGGGATGGTGAGCAAGATAGTCAGCCTCATCTCCTCGTGCAATCACTGCATCTGGTTCAGGCTCACTATCTGACGGGAGAATGATAGGCTCTTGACAACGCACGACAGCTCTATCGCCTAGCAATCGATCAAATTGACGGCAAAGTCGAGTTGTACAAAATGTGTGAGGTGTGCCCTTTGCAGTCATTTGGATCAGTTCTCCCCGAATCAATTCAATCCTGTCTCCCTCCGTCAGAAATCCAATTTCAATCAGTCGATGATATTCGTCGATTGTGAATCGCTTTGGTTTGACAACAGTCATGGCGTTTATTCAGATATAGCGGCTTCCACTTTAAATTTAATAAATTTAATTTCCACTCAACGCCTCAAACTGCTGCCAACACAAATACAACGCACGCGGGACGTGAAAGCAACCCTTCCATTTCCCACCTTTAAGATTTAACAACACTTCTCCACGGCGATTGAGGTATCCAAACCACTCAGCGTATTCTGGATCGGCAAAGTGCGACCAAGTGTAATCGTGGATCTTGTGATACCATTCCCGACACGCATTACGCCCTGTTAGGCGATCGCCGGAGGCGCAGCTATGCTTAACGCCCATCGTCAATGCAACCAAAGTTTCTAAATGAACCCACCACAATTTTTGATCCCATTCCAGTTGCTGTGGCGGATGACCATCTGCATCCATAAAATAATACAATCCGCCGTACTTACTATCCCAAGCAAAATTCAGGATATTTAGCACCACATCAACAGCTTGGTTAATCGTTTGAGTATCGTTGCGACGACGAGCAATGTCCATGATGAACCACATCGCTTCAATACCATGACCGGGATTTATCAGACGTCCCTCAAAACAATCAATGTGCGAACCGTCCGGAGCAACATTTTCAAACATCAATCCGCGTTCTTTGTCAAGAAAATCGCTCATCACTTCCTGAACGGTTGCAGTCAAGACGTTCTCAAGGGTTTCGCTTGGTAGTAGCCATTCCATTTCCAGAGTCAGATTGGCTAAAATCATCGGTACAGCCAGAGATTTCATCGGACGTGTACCAGGATAGGTTTTGGTATACTTGCCTTTGGGGTTATCTTGGCGGCGCAAAACATTGTTGTAAGCTTGCATAGCTACATCTTTTGCCCATTCTTCACCAGAAGCGAGGGCATATTGACTGAAAGCCATTGCTGCAAAGCAATCCGAAAAAATATTGTAAGGCTGAACCAGAGGCTTCCCTTCACGAGTTAGCGCAAAGTACCAATTTCCGTCAGCATCTCGACCATGTTGTGCGAGAAAATTCGCGCCATTGCTGGCAATTTTCAGCCAATTTTCGCGTTTTTCTAGTTGGTTGTAAAGCATGGAGAAAGTCCACACCTGACGGTTTTGCAGCCAGATAAATTTATCTGTGTCATAAACTTTCCCCTGACGATCAAGACAAGTGAAATATCCGCCTTGCTCCCAGTCAATCGAGTGTTTTTCCCAAAACGGGAGTACGTCATTGAGGAGCGCGTTTTTGTAAAGTTCAGCAAGCTCTTTAAAGTTGTGCTCCATGAATTCTGTTACTTATCCTTTTTCTAGTCAACCCAAGCTTTGAGCTTAGGGGTTAAAATTGTTTGAATTTTTTGTTGTACAGCTTCCTGACTCAAGCTAGCATCCACACGAACAATTTGCTCTGGGTGAGAGTCGGCTAAGTGTGCATATCCTTGCTGGACGCGACGATGAAAGGCTATTGTTTCTTTTTCAATGCGGTCAAGTATATCCCCGCCTCCTCGTTTTCGAGCAAGTCCCACCTCAACATCAACATCAAACCACAAAGTTAGGTCACTTTCTAACCCGGATGTCGCAATGGTGTTTAGCTGATGAATTAAATTGATATCTAAACCACGTCCCCAGCCTTGGTAGGCAATGGTAGAGTGAGTGTAGCGATCGCACAAAACAATCGCCCCATCTGTTAGGCTGGGCTTGATAACTTGTTCTACGTGTTGCGAGCGATCGGCAGCATACAAAAGTAATTCGGTTTTATCTACAATAGAGTGAGAGCCTGCTTCTAACAAAAGTTTTCGCAGATACAACCCTAACTCTGTTCCTCCTGGTTGACGAGTCACAACTACCGAAGTCTGAAAACTTTGTAACCACTCTTGCGTGAGCTGTATTTGACTAGTTTTTCCGCAACCTTCCACTCCTTCAAATACAATTAATTTACCCTTCATATTTTTTGGAATTTTTTGAAATTTTTATTATCTCATGATGACTAGCAGTTTACCTAGTCATCCTCGATATCACCCGATTGGGTGACCCAAATGGATGAAGTCTAGTTAATGACAAACATTGTATTGTTTGTATCAACGAGTAATAACAGTAGCAATAAACAAACTTAACTATGAGTAACCAACAGGAAGCAGATATTAAATTAGCATATCAAGCAGCGGCAGAAATGACATACATTGTAGCCGTTGGTTTGAGTAAAGTAATGGAAAACCAGAAAAAAAGACAACTTATTAGCAAGCGACAAAAGCGAGTGAAATCAAAACCAGAATCTTCTACCGTTGCAAGTTCTATTTAATACAGATTTTGAAATATATAGTGGTTCTGTTGTTGCACCCCACCAAGGTAGGGGCACAGCATGCTGTGCCTTGGATAAATCCTGCTCACCCGTTGGTCAACCATTATCATTCTAGATAGGTTATATCCGGCTTTTCGGCGGCATTCAAACCTAACCAAACATAACACTGTGCATCAAAAACGAGTATTTCAGTTGGCCATTTTGACTCTTGTTGACCAACGCGTGAGTAACTTTCATCAAGCCCTCTACAAACAGCTGTATTAGACTTAGATCAACTATCCGCACTAAACTGCAATCAAGATTTTGGAGATGGACTGGTTACGGGTTTAGCAGTACCAGATGCTGGTTTTGAACCCGGTTTCTGGTAATAAGCTACAACTTTTTTTACATAGTCAGCAGTGAAGCCGCTGTTGCAGCCTGTGTAGTTACCAGTCATCCACCAACAAGCAACACCACGCACAGCAGCCGTTTCATTGTTACCACTAGCAGCCAACTGCTTACTTAACTCCCGGCGTGTAATACATGAGACCACTTCGCGTGCTAACCCAGCATCACTGTCAAACTGCGCTGGTGTCACTTCCTTCTTGAGACAATTTTTTGACCAACCTTTCAGGGTTTCTGGTTTGACTCGCCATTCACTATAATATCCATCATCTTTAGTACCACTTTTCGGCGGTGCTGCTTGCCGCAGTGCTTCTACCATCGCGTTTATTTGGGTTTGCGACGCTGACGACTGTGCTTGAGCTAAAGATGAATCTGGCAAAACAAGTGAAGACAATCCAAAGCTCAGAAGGACTCCACTTAGTAGTAATCGCATTAATTTTCTCCTCACGACGTTAAACTTCTCTGTTATAGCAGAATTCGTAAAACTGAAAACTTCGAGGGTTGCATAAGTCTTTTTTAAACTTTGTTTCAACCTAGGAATCATTGCAAAAAATCTCGATATCTTAAAGAGAGGGCTTTATATAAATCAAGAAAGTCGAGATAGCAAAGCGAAAATATCATGAACTTTGCTCTGGCTTATCTTGCATTTAAACTTATTTTTTTGCAATAAGTAAAACTCTTGGTTGGAGGTGAGCACAATGACAGGAATACTTTGGTTTGTGGGTTGCTGCTTTCTTTGGCTTATTGGTATAACCCTTTTAGCAGAAATTTGGTTTTTTGAGGAAGAGCAGGAGTTTTGACGACAAATTGTGATGTTTTCTTTTACAGAAAACGGTGAAAAAGCTCCGTCCTTTCTAGTACTTCACCACAAAAACTTTCATAAACTTGTTCCCAGTCTCAGACTAAACTTGTTCCCAGTCTGAGACTGGGAATACAGTTATCGAGGCTCCGCCTCGCATTTAGCAGAACCAGAAGCTTCACACATTCAACACTCGTTTTTCTAACTTCACCTCAAAACGATCGCCTGGTTTAGGATTTATCACCTGTGTTGATAAATTGTTCTTTTCTAGTAACGAACGAAATTCCTCAATGCTTCCTTTCGTCTGAAGAAAAGAGCTAAGTAATCCTTCAAAAGTGACATCACCTCCAGCTGCAGTTGATACCATGACTTGAGGTTGCAACCACTGAGCAACTTCTAAAGCGTATTTATTCCCCTTGATAAATGCGCCAACTAAAGGTAAACCCAACTCAGTTAACGGAGTGATAACGACATCCACTGGAGGAATTTCCTTGAGTATGGGGGAATGATTTCCATGAGGTTCGTAATAAAGAGTCAAACCGCTTTCCAATTCTTTGAGGAGATAACCATTTTCCACCAAATTTAGACCAACCAGTGAGCCAGGAGTTGCTTTAATTTCAACACTTTGATTCAGGGTGAAGCTTTCCCCGTGAGCAAGTTTTGTGACTTGAGTGTAATTTAACTGCTGTACAACTTTGGTAGCATTGGGAGAAGCTACGACTGGAATATTGTGGTCAAGTTGCTTCAGCGTTGGTGGATGAGCATGGTCTTCCAAACCTTGAGATAGTAGAATTAAATCTATGTTCTCTGGTATTGGGCGTTGTTGCGATCGCGAGCCTTTGAAGAACCAATCCTGACCGCTAAAAGTTAACGAATCAACTAACCAAGGATCAAGAAGTATCCGTTGTCCGCCGATTTCAATCAGCCAAGAATTGCTGTCTAACCAAGTTAAATACATAAACTTTTGTAAAGATAACACCTAAATTTATTATGAACTAACCAAGGTAACCTATGTCCTGAAGCATTTGGACATGCTTGTGTAAAGGTGCGAGTGTATTTGCAGTCGTCATCCCACTCGCGGCGACTGCAGGTAAACCAATACCAGGAAAAGTCGAGTCTCCACAACACAAAAGCCCTGGAATAGGTGTACCAGAACCAGGAAAGAAACCTTTTCCAGCCTGAATGGCAGGACCATATGAACCTTTATGGCGTCGCAAATAGCGCTCGTGTGTCAGTGGTGTACCAACTAGTGTGACATCGCAACGCGATCGAATATCTGGAATAATTCGTTCTAAGGCTTGCCACATAACTTCTGCACGCAACTGCTTTTGTTCCGCATACTCCTCACTTTTTCGATTCATCCCTTGCCATAGTTCATAAGGTTCGTTACCAGGAGTGTAAACATGAATAACGTGCTTTCCTGGTGGTGCTAATGAGGGATCTAAAACTGAGGGAATAGACACCAATACGACGTTCTGAGGAGCAGTGACACCATTTTCCCAATTATTAACAACTATATAATGACAAGCAAGGTCCCAGCGCAATCCTTGTGCATCAATACCTAAATGGAGATGCATAAAACTATCGCACTCTGGAGTTGCTTGTCGTTCCTGAAACTTTTTTGGTAATGCTTCTTGTGGAATCAACTTGAGCGTATCCCATACCGAAGCATTAGAAATGACTGCCCGACGCGCTTTTATTTGTTTCCCACCACGCAAACGCACACCCACAGCACGCTTGCTTTCTACAAGAATTTCCTCAACATGAGCGTTCAACATCAATTCACCGCCGTGACGTTCCAGTCCCCGTACCAAGGCGTTTACTAAAGCACCACTCCCACCTATCGGATAGTCAAGCTTAACGCCCGGTCGATACCAATCTGCAAACATAAACGCCATCTCTGCGGCACTTGTTCCATCTGCTGGTAGTCCAGAAAGAAGAAAACACAGCAAGTCCAGCCAGTTGCGTATGAAAGAGTCTTTGATAACGCCGTCCATAATTCGGCTAAACGGTCCCGTGAGCTTGCCTATGTCTGCAATATGTTGGAATAAAGACGGGGCAAATCTACTCACAGTCATAATCGCGCCGACATCAAGCCGCAAGGCTGCTGGCGGTAGTGCAGTTGCAGCACGCGCCAATGGTTCCATCACACGCTGTAGTTCACGCCATTCGGCTATAGCCTCAGCACCACTAAACCGTTGTAGCACCTCACAAAACTGGTCAGTGCCAACTGAGGTGTCAAAATCTCCTTCTGGTAAACAGCAACCCCACGTATCGTAGGTGACGCAAGGTAACTCCTCACCGATTGCATCTAGTACTTGTTTGAGAGGATTAGCAGAGGGACTGTAGGATAAGCCAGAATAGAGTGATGGACCTGAGTCGAATTTGAATCCATCACGCTCAAAAGCATGTGCTGCACCACCTGGAATTGAGTGACTTTCGCAAACTGTGACATCAAAGCCATACCGTGCCAGAAGAGCTGCACAGCTTAAACCGCCAATACCACTACCAATGATGATAAAATCTATCTCTTTCTGACCTAAGATAGATGCTGTATTAGAAGAAGTTTGCTGTACCACTGAGCGTACCTTGTGCTAGTCTTGCGTCATTCAAGGATATTGTAATGCAACGTAACAATTCTTAAAACTGCACATAATGCCAAAAACCCGGTTGTTGTAACCGGGTTTTCCATAGAGATTGGGGTTATATCCCCTGCGGCTCATATAGATGTTTAGTTATAGAGGAGTCAACTAACAATATCTACAATCAGAGGTTTATCTTTTCCGGAAAATCACAATATTTTTTTTTGGCAGTAGGTTATATGCGCGTCTGGTACAGGTTCTAGGAATTGACGCTAAATTAGTGCTAGGCGTTTGAAGATATTTTTTGGCATTACAGGTGCACTATCGCCCAAGAATAGCTTTACTTCCATCAAGCAATGCATTATCGATACAAAGTTTACACACGGCGATTGTTACTAGCTACCGGGATAGGTTTACTAGCTCTACTATTATCACCACTCATATTCTACGGCTGGCGGTGTTTTCTGCGTCCCCCCCGCACGGATATGGAGCAAGTCTTGTTTCGTGGAATTGTTTACAAACGTTATCCTCTCTCGACACCACGCCCAGGAATGATCCACATTGTCACCATTGACTTAAAAACACCAGGAGTTAAACCACTTGTCACTCCAGGAGAACCAAAACCAACGGATAGAGAAACAAGCGCACGGAAAACCTCTGATTTTCTCAAAGAATTCAAGCTGCAATTAGCAATTAATGCTAGCTTTTTCCATCTTTTCCACGAAAAGTCCCCTTGGGACTACTATCCTCACAGTGGTGATCCTTCTCATCCAATAGGCGAGGCTATCTCTAATGGATATCGTTATTCACCACCCGAAGCAAATTTCCCCATGTTGTGCTTTTCTGCCCAAAATCGTGCTCAAATCTTGAAAAGTCCTAACTGTCCTGAAGGGACAATTCAAGGTGTTGCAGGGAACCAGCTTTTGGTTTATGACGGTAAGCCAATTAATGACAGTTTAGAAAATAATAAGCCGTATCCACGTGTTGCTGCTGCTGTCAATCGAGAAGGGACAAAACTGTGGCTGATTTTGGTAGACGGGAAGCAACCACTTTACAGTGAAGGAATCACAATGGCTGAATTAAGAAAAATTGTCGCCGATTTGGGGGTTCATACAGCACTAAATTTAGATGGGGGTGGATCAACGACATTGGTGATGGGAACTAATAATGGCTCAAAAATATTAAATGCTCCAATACATACCAGAGTACCAATGCGTGAGCGTCCTGTTGGTAACCATTTGGGATTTTACGCGGCTCAGTGAGTCCTACACTTTTCACTACTTCTTGCGCTAATGGGAATTCTAATTGCAAGACACTGCAAATAGAGGAAAGCTTTATGAAAAAAGATTTTGAGGGAATTGATTACACACAAGTGAAAAGTTCATCGCAAGTCGAGAGTGAAAAGCCAGATGTTGGAGTGCAAACAGACAGGAGTTTCGTTGTAAGGGAAATTGAACACTCCAACAAAGAACACATTAGATCTATAGATTTAAGTAAACTTGAAGCATTTAACGAGTGAAAGAGCCTGAACTATTGTAACTCGAAGCTTACGACAACAAACAAGGAAATCGTTACCCCACATCTAAACTACTTGAAAAGTAGGTTTTCAAATTTCCTGATCACAAACAGGGAACTCTAAGTTTGAGTGTAATCAGGAAATTTGAAAGTACTCAAAAACAGAATCCAAATTTATCCCCATCTTTTCCATCCACAGCTTTGTAGGTAGGAATAGTGGGGATTTCTTTTGTTTGATATCAAAAGTATGGTTTTCAGCAATTTAAGCAACATCCTTTGAAGCTATATTTACCAATTAAATGGATTGCCGAGTTTTTCTCAAAATCTTCGACTTCATAAGTAAATTCACTATATATGGTCTAAAATAAAACTAAAAAACTCCGATAAATGGCGAACCCTAGTAACCTCAACGACATTATTCAACGCATCCTCAACGGAACTCAAACCGATTCCGATGTTGAAGCTTTGCGTCAGTGGTTAAATAGTGGTGGTGTTCAAAATGTGGAAGTAGGAAAGTACAACGTCAATATCGGACAGGGACAAGATATTCATATAGGCGATCGCACTTACCAAGGGCTTGATGCCGAAGCGATTCGAGAAGTTGCTCGTTCTGTCCTTCAGGGTTCTAACGCCGCAGATATTCGAGAAATTGTTCGCTCTATGTTGAAAGAGGAATTTCCGAACTTGGCTCAACGAGAAAATCCTCAAAGTAGTTCGGGTAATTCTCGTACTCCTGAAGACAATTTGCAAAGTATTTTAAATAATGTACGGGTTGGCGGTCACTTATCTATCGGTCATATTACACAAATTTACGGTGCTGGAGAGGTTATTCAACCCGTCAATACATCTGAAGATTCGCCTTTGACGAATACAGGAAACTCGGTTGATGACTTGGTGCAACAAGTGCGATCGCATGGACACGACACCATCCAAAGCTTACACGGTACGATGCCGTTATGGGGAAGAGACAATTGGGTGCCTTTGGGAGAGTTATTTGTAGACGTAAATATCCTGGAGTCACTTAGCAGTAGCCGCAGGTCGGAACTGGATGATTTGTGGCAGGATTTTACAAGGGGTAATTCCGACTACCGCAGTTTGGATCGAATTGGTTTGGGTAAGAAACAGCAGCGCATGTCAGGTTTGACTGTACTGGAGCGAAATACTAACCTGATGGTGCTGGGTAAACCTGGTTCAGGAAAAACAACATATCTCCAAAGAATTGTAACCGAGTGCAATGCTGGAAAATTACAAGCACAGCGAATTCCTATTTTGATTAAGCTGCGCTATTTTGTGGACGATGGACGCAAGTATACATATAACTTGGAGCAGTTTTTGGAACAAGAGTGGGGGTTAAGAAATACAGATATAAAATTGGTGCTAAATCAGGGACGAGCATTGGTGTTGCTGGATGGGTTGGATGAGGTAACGGGAGAAGCAGGCAAGCAAATCGCCAAGGAAATCAAGCGGTTTGCCCGTGTTTATCCGCAAATGCAGGTGGTGGTAACTTGTCGGACGCAAACTCTACCAGATTTATTCGATTGGAAATCAATACGTTTTACTTGTGTGGAAGTGGCGGATTTTAATGAGGAACAGGTAAGGGCGTTTGCACAGCATTGGTTTGAGACGGTGTGTGCAGATGGGAAAGGGGAGACGCAAGCGCGGGATTTTTTGTCACAGTTGTTTCGAGAGGAAAACAAGTCGATTCGGGAACTAGCAATTACGCCGATTTTACTCAGTTTGACATGCAAGGTGTTTAATGACACAGGGAAATTTTACTCGAAGCGTTCCGAGTTATATGAGGAAGGGTTCAAGTTATTGTTGGAACAGTGGGACAAATCGCGGAATGTTCAGCGGGATGAGATTTATCGGGATTTGTCGGTGAAACGGAAGTTGGAACTTTTAAGCTTTTTGGCGGTGAAGAAGTTTGAGCAGGAAAAGTATGTGTTGTTTGAGCAGGAGGAGTTGGAGAGATATATTGCGGAGTTTTTAGGAATTGAGCGGCGGGATAGTCGAGGGGTTTTGCAGGCGATCGAGTCGCAGCATGGGTTATTGATTGAGAGGGCGCATAAGGTTTGGTCGTTTTCGCATTTGACGTTTCAAGAGTATTTGGTAGCGAAGTGGTTTGTTGAGAGTGCAAAGTGGGAAAATTTAACTAACAGTCTAATTGATTTCCATTGGAGTGAAGTTTTTCTTCTTGCAGCAGAGATGTCATCTAGTGCTGATAATTTTTTCCTAAGAATTAAATTTGCCATCGATAAATTGCCTCAATATGATACTCTACTGAATCAGTTTCTTACTTGGTTAAGTAACAAGACTTTAACTGTACTAAACGAACTAGAAACTCCTTATTCTCTAATAATTATTAGAGCTTTCTATTTTGAAAATTTTGTATTATTTGGGTTTAAGCGGCAAGGACTTATGCGTCGTGCTGGATTTCAGGATATGTATCTCAAAAATACAATGACTCTTGATAGTACGCTTATCCACTACTTTTTATCAGGGTGTTCGTGGATAGGTGGTCGTGACTACATCAGTGGAGAAGTTGAGCAAAGTGCCACTGACTTTGCCCGAACCTTTGATATTAATACTTGTAAAAATGCTTATGAGGGTAGCCTTAAGCAGTTTCTTGAAGAATTAAGAGACAGATTGCCAGTATTTGATGGAAATCTGGATAATTACTTTGATTGGTGGGCAAAAAATGGTAGCATTTGGCTTAAAAATTTATATCAAGTAATGCAATATCGAAATCTAATCTGGATTGATGGGAAAAGGTTAACAGAAGAACAAACGGAAGTTTTCAAACGTTACCACACACTAAACTGGATCATACTTGATTGTTTGAATAGTGGTTGCAATGTTAGTCAGGAAGTAAAGCAGGAAATAGAGGATACTTTACTATTACCCATTGCCGAAATCGAAAAACGCAAACAATTTGCTTCGCTATAAACAGACGCTCAAGACGGCACTTGCACCCGTTGAGCTAAATCTTGCCCAAGCCGAGTGAAGTGGCTTGGATTCAGCGTGAGTAGTATATCGACCTCAGCTTTGAGAGCAGCTTGAGCAATTAGCGCATCAAAAATTCCGCCACCCGGAAGATTTAGCCTAACCATGCAGGCGATCGCTTGTTGGTAATCATCAGCAGTGAGGGAAATTGCTTCAAACAAATGGAGGTTCTCATTGATCAACCGTTGGGCGATCACCGGAGAAATTGGCGGTTTTACAGGTAAGCGAGTCAGAACGGAATAGAGTTCAGCAAGGGTATGGGTTGAGAGGTAGCCATCAATTTCCTTTTCTTGTACCCGTTGCAACCACGGTAGACAAACACCATGCCGAGGATGGCTCACTTCAAACGCTGCTACTAATACAGATGTGTCAAACAGGGCTTTCATAATCTGCGATTAAGCCACTGAGTCGTTCTTCCCGCATTTGGTTAACAGAGGTTTCCAGATTGCCAATTGGGGTGGATTGAACGACTAAGGCAGTTCCAACCCGGTATACCTGGGGTTCAGCATTCAGTAAATTTTCAATCGCGGCTTTCAAAAACGCTTCAGGTGTTATGCCCTGTGCTGCGGCTTGAGCTATCAAACGATCTTCAATTTCTGGAGCTAATTCAAGGGTAATTGTCATAGAATCATCCAATCTCCATCGATTTAGAAAAACCGAGTCTTTGCTTAACCTCTTCCCAGTTTGTTTCTATGTTCCTATTGTAGGGGCACAGCATTGCTGTGCCCTCATACTTTACTTTATAAATTAAGCGATCGCAGTTGTTGAAAAAGCATCCTTGTCTGCTGATGCTGGGCAATTATGAACTACCGCTGCTCATGCAAAACCTGTTGCAGTGCTTCTAAAAGTCGGTCAACACTTTCCTTACGACTGTTGAAGCCCATGAGTCCGATGCGCCAAACTTGACCTGCGAGTTCGCCAAGACCACCCCCAACTTCGATATTATGTTCATTGAGCAACTGCCGTGCAACTGCTTTACCATCTACTCCTTGTGGAATCCGGACGGTGGTGAGAGTGGGTAATCGGAACTGTTTGTCAACGTGCAAACTCAGTCCAAAGTTCTCTAACCTCTCCCAAAGATACTCTACGTTCTTTTGATGGCGTTGCCAAGAATTTTCTATTCCCTCTTCGGCAATCAAGCGCAGTGCTTCTCGCAGAGCGTAGTATAAGTTAATGGGCGCTGTATGATGATAGGTGCGTTCTTCGCCCCAATACTTGCTCAACAACGTCATATCCAAATACCAGTTAGCCACCTTGGTTTGACGCCGATGCAATTTCTCGATCGCACGAGGACCTAAAGTCAATGGCGAAGCACCAGGAGGACAACCCAACCCTTTCTGGCTACAGCTATAAGCTACATCAACTCCCCACTCATCTAAAAATAAGGGAACTCCACCTAAACTCGTGACTGTATCTATCAACAGCAAACAGCCGAATTCACGACACAACTCACCAACTCCTTCCAGTGGTTGACGTGCTCCTGTGGAGGTTTCTGCATGGACAAGAGCTAAAATAGCTGGACGATGAGTTTGTAGGGCAGTTCGCAACTCATCAAGTGAGAAGACTTGTCCCCAAGGTTTTGTGATGGTTCGGACATCGGCATCATATCGAGAAGCCATGTCAACTAAGCGATTGCCAAAATACCCAGCAACACCAATCAAAACGACATCTGTTGGTTCTATTGTATTGGCGATCGCCGCTTCCATTGCTGCTGATCCTGTGCCGCTGATTGCGATCGTCCACTGATTTTTGGTTTGCCACACGTAGCGCAGCAAAGACTGAATCTCATCCATCAGTGCCAGAAAAGCTGGATCAAGATGCCCAACTGGGGAAGTATTCATCGCTTCCAGAACTGCGGGGTGGGCATTTGAGGGTCCTGGTCCCAACAGTAGGCGTGATGGTACTGTAAGGGGGGAAAGTTGTAACCGCTCGCTGTTGTCGATAGAGAGTGTTTGCATAATTATTTTTTCTACAGAACTCCGTACAGTTTATGTTAAGGGTTCGGGTGTTCCCTGTTCCCTCTTCCCTAGCGAGACTAGTAACTTCATAAACCAAACCAGATTCCTATAGCAGATTTCATTTGTTGGCTTGACATAGCATTCAAATTACGTTAAAACTTCTCAAAACTCAGTTCATTTGTTGTTACCTAAATTACTCTTGTGCAAGTGGTTCATCCAATTGGGTGAATGCGAAATTAAACTCGGGAATATAACCTGAAAGAAGAACGACTTTTTAAAATTTTGTTTGGTTGCTATCCAAATACCGGATAAACTGCCAAAGAGTCGATAATGGTCTTCCGTGATACATTTATTACTTCATGAGAAAAAGGTCAGAGTGTGAATGAAACCGTGAAAGCACTGCAAACACCAAATTCCCAACAAGGAACTTTACCCCTGCTGGAAAAAATTGCTGCCAATTTGCCAGGAATGATTTTTCAATTCCTGAAGCTGCAGGATGGATCTCAGTTTGTGATATATGCCAGTTCTGGGTGTAGAGAACTGTTTGAATTGGAACCAGAAGTGCTGCTTCAGGACTTTCAAGTACTCAACAAACTGACTCATCCTCAGGATATCAAAGCGTTTGAAGAATCTATTGCTGCTTGTTGTGCTACGGGAGAACCTTGGCATTGGGAGGGTCGCATCATCACTCCTAGTGGTAAACTCAAGTGGATTCAAGGTACTTCTCGCGCCGAAAAACAACCACATGGAGACATGATTTGGGATGGTTTGCTCATCGATATTACAGATCGCAAATTGGCGGAGGAAAAATTACGAGAAAGTGAAGCACGCTATAAGGCGATTTTAAATGCTATCCCTGATTTAATGTTTCGCATAAGTCGCGATGGCAAGTATCTCGATTTTAAAGGTGAGGGAGCAAATGTCACTATTCCCAGACATGAAATTGTTGGGAAAACTTTGCAGGAATTATTACCTCCAGATGTTGCTTTAAAAAGCCAAGAGGCTATTGCCAAGGCTTTGGATTCAAAAACTTTACAAACCTGTGAATATCAACTGCCAACGCCTTTGGGAATCAGAAATTATGAGGCGCGATTGGTTGTCAGCGGACAAGATGAAGTTGTGGCAATTGTACGGGATATTACAGAACGCAAACAAACAGAAGTCACTTTGAGAAATTTGGCTCAAAAGTTTGCGACAGTTTTTCATTGTAGTCCTAATCCGATCTCGATCAGCACTCTTGCAGAAGGACGCTACATAGAAGTTAATGATAGTTTTGTCAAACAGTCGGGTTATGAACGAGAGGAAGTTCTTGATCGCACTGATTTTGATTTACATATTTGGGTGAATCGGAGCGATCGCACCACTGTGTTACAAGAATTGCAAAAACATGGGGTTGTTCGCAACATGGAATTTGAATTCCGCCGCAAGTCCGGTGAAACACGCACTGGACTGTTCTGTGCCGAAGTCATTCATTTAGATGGCATCCCCTGCTTATTATCAGTGAATCACGACATCAGCGAACGCAAAAAAGCAGAGCTTGCCTTACGCGAGTCGGAGGAAAAGTTTTCTAAAGCTTTTTGTTCGAGTCCTAACTCAATGACTATCGTGACTCTTAAGGATGGACGCTACGTTGAAGTTAACGATGCTTTTGTCCAAATCACTGGCTTTACCAGAGAAGAAGTGATTGGTCGTACCCGCAGTGAGTTAAATATGTGGGTCAATCTTCCTGACGATACCATACAAACGTTACAAGAGCAAGGGTTGATTCGCAATTGTGAAACAGAATTTTACACAAAGTCTGGTGAACTCAGAGTGGTGCTGTTCTCAGCCGAGGTGATTACTTTGGGTGGAGAAGCTTGTATGCTTTGTGTGACCAATGATATAACAGAACGCAAGCAGGCGGAAGAATTACTGCGGCTGTCTTCAAAACGCGATCGCCTCTTGACTCAAACACTATCGCGAATTCGTCAATCGCTGAATCTAGACCAAATTCTGCAAACGACTGTTAACGAAGTTCGGCAATTTTTAGAAGCGGATCGAGTTTTTATTGTTTTAAATGATACGAATCTTTACTCAGGAATCTTTGCTGAATCAGTAGATCCCAAATATCCATCAGTCCTGAATTGGAAAAATGAGGATAAAACTCTTATAGAAGAACTGAAAACAATCTTGAGAAGCAACCGGGTGCGTATAGTTGAGGATACCACAAAAATATCAGCATCTGCGAAATTAAAAAGGCTGTACAAACAATTTCAAATCAGAGCTAACTTAGCTGTACCGATTATGCAAGGTAAGGAATTGTTTGGCGCGTTGATTGCGAACCAATGCAGCAAACCACGCCATTGGAGTGCGATAGAAATTGACTTGCTCCAGCAGATGTCTGAACAAGTGGCGATCGCCATTCAGCAAGCACAGCTTTATCAAAAACTAGAGCAATTTAACACGAATTTGGAGCGTCAAGTAGAAGAGCGTACTGCACAGCTACAGCAGAAAATGCTGGAACTTCAAGAATTAAACAGCGTCAAAGATGTTGTTTTGCACACCGTTTCCCATGAACTGCGGACTTCAGTGATGGGTAATTTGATGGTATTGAATAATTTACTCAATAGAGGACAACAGGAGGACACCTCTGTGCGCAAGTCCACGACTTTGAGGGGAATAAACAAGGGACTCAGGGGAGGACACCCAGAAGTTGATGGGAGTATCCCAAGACTTGGAAACCACGCCTCCGTACTCAAGTTTCCTCGGTTGAGGGGAATGTTTATAGACAAAAAGCACTCTTTGTGCATTTCCCCAACTTCCACCCTGACTGCATTCTCTATCCCAGTATCTGGCTCAATTATTGAGCGGATGATTCAAGGGAACGATCGCCAACTGGAAATGATAGAATCACTGCTGGAACTACATTCAAGCGAAGCACAGGGGATTGTCCTCCATCGTGAGGTAGTTTCTTTTCACTCATTGATTGATAAAATTATTAAAGATTTGCAGCCAATGCTGACACAGCAAAAATCAAGTGTGAAAAATTTGGTTGCAGACGATTTACCATCAGTGATTGTCGATCCAGCTCAACTGCAAAAGGTTTTTGTCAACTTATTAACTTATAGTTGGCAACACAATCCACCAGGAGTCAAGTTTACCCTAAAAGCCACAGTTGAGACAGGAAGGATTCGCTTACAGATTCAAGATGACGGCGTGAGTATGAGCAAATTCGAGTGCGATCGCCTTTTCGATTTGTATGTACGCGCACCGCAAGCCCCATGTTCCACAAGAATTGGCTTAAAAATGTATCTTTGTCGGCAAATTATTAAAGCACACGGTGGTGAAATTGGCGTCTGTTGTAATCGGAAACGCGGTTTAACCTTTTACTTCACATTACCTCTAGCAATCTCGTCTTAAGATAATAAGTATCTGATTGACTTATTTGGAATTTATGAGGTGATGAATACAGATCATCCGCAGTCCAAGTTACATAAGAGGGTGCGATGCCAAAAATGAAGAAGGCAAAAGCTTTCCTTGCTGTGGGAAGATTTGGTCAGAGGTTAAAGGCGACTGTCTTTAGAACAGCACAAAACTGTTGGAAAAAAGCTTCTGTCTTCACCAGTTCTCTACCTAGTTATAACATTGCATCGGATTACGAAGCTTGGCGCGATCGCTTTTTATGGCAGAGATTACATCTGGCGTTGTGGGTTGCGATCGTCTTAGTCTTGACTTTTGCCTTCCGAGATATTTACGATGCCTTATTTCACCTCAAGGAGTTGGCACAAATTCCCAAGGAAGCCAAACGCCTTTTTTTTGTCCTGTATGCTGCGATGGTGCTGAGTTTATTGAGCTGTTTGGCTATCCATAAAACTCAATTCGGTCGTCGTTATCCAGGGTTTGTGTTTCTTGGCTTAGGCTGGTCGATAACTATTGTCGAGCAAATTTGGGCAACACTCAACAATTTCGCTCTACCAGATATTTTCGCTTGGTTCGTGATGTTCCTCAGCCAAGCCACCCTCATCCCGGTACGCTTTCCTTTGCATCTTGTGTCTCAGTTGGGTGTACTGATATATTATTTTGGCGTGAATACAGCACTGGGACTCAAGCAACCGCCACCGGACAGTAATAAGCCAATTTACAGTGTGACGATGAGCTTAGCTCTGTTTTGGTTCTGTTTTATTTGTAATTTTGGCGTTTATCTGTATGACCGTTTGCAACGTTCTGAATTTTTTGCCCACAAAGAACTAGAAACAGCATATCAGAAACTAGGAGCTACAGAAGAAAAATACCGCAGCATTTTTGAAAACGCAGTCGAAGGGATTTTCCAAAGTACACCAGATGGACATTACATTACGGCAAATCCGGCGCTAGCACGTATTTATGGATATTCTTTTCCAGAAGAACTCACCGCAAACTTGACTGATATTGAACATCAAGTGTATGTTGCTCCCAATCGTCGTACAGAGTTCATGCGCTTAATTGAAGAGCATGGCAGCGTGTCCGAATTTGAATCTCAAATATATCGCAAAGACGGCAGTATTGTCTGGATTTCCGAAAAAGCATACGCCGTGCGTGATCAAAACGGAAAACTTCTTTACTACGAAGGAGTGATTTCAGATATTACTAAGCGCAAGCAAGTGGAAGAAGCGCTACAGGAACAATTAAATTTTTTACAAGTATTAGTTAATACTATCCCAACCCCAGTATTCTATCAGAATGCTCAAGGTTTATATGTTGGGTGTAATAAAGCTTTTGAAGAAGACTTAGGTTTGAGTCAAAAGCAGATTCTGGGGAAGACAGTGTATGAAATTGCACCAGAAGAGTTAGCTGAGAAATACTATCAAGCGGATAAAGAACTCTTAGAACAAGGGGGAGTTCAAACTTCTGAAGGCTCTGTTATTTATAAGGATAACACAAAACATGATGTCATATTTTATAAAGCAACTTTTTCCAAAGCAGATGGAACCCTTGGCGGTTTGGTGGGAGTGATTTTGGACATCAGCCAACGCAAACGGACTGAGGAAGCATTACGAGTCTTTTTCCATGCAGTTTCCCATGACTTACGCAACCCAGTATTGGGAACTTTGATGGTGCTGAAAAATTTGCTTTCTCATCCAGAAGAAAAAATATTGCTGACTCGCTCAATTTTAGAGCGGATGGTGCAAAGTAGCGATCGCCAATTGAACTTAATTAACTCATTGATGGAAGCTCATGTTAGCGAAGTACAAGGTATTGTTTTGCAACGCCAAACTCTACAATTGCACATAGTGGTGGAAGCTGCGATTGCAGATTTAGAGCCAATGTTGAAAGAAAATCAAGCTTTCCTGACAAATTTAGTTTCACCTGATTTACCGTCAGTCAATGCCGATTCTACACAATTGTGGCGAGTGTATTCTAACTTAATTGTTAATGCTATTAAACATAATCCCCCTGGATTAAATATTACCCTTGATGCGATCGTTGAGGGTGATAAGATATGTTGCACTGTTGCTGATAACGGTGCTGGTATGAGTCAGCAGCAGAGTCAGCATCTATTTGATCTTTATTTTCGGGGTAGTAATGTTCGCAATTCTTTAAGTTTAGGATTGGGGTTGTATCTGTGTCGGCAAATTATTACAGCACACGGTGGGGAAATTGGTGTGAAAAGTGATTTGAGAAAAGGGGCAACTTTTTGGTTTACTTTGCCGCTAAACGATAGTGTCAAGTCTGCTGAATGACAGTAGTCTTACGTTATATCATGTCCGCTCAATTACCCATAATAAATTGACCCCATCCGCGCTACCGCGCACCCTCCCCGAACTCCGGCTATACATTGCCCGGATCTTTTTAAACATTGCTGTAAGTTAGACAGCAGAAGAATTTTGGCATAATGATGGAATCAGAGGACTTGACAGAAAAGGAAAAAAGTGTGTGCAAGTATTGTTCACAGTGTTGTACAGTAAACTAATTTGTAGTTGTTGAAAAGTCATCAAAGAATTTCCATTGACATCCTCCCACCGCGCTCACGGAGTACCCTTACAGCGGGGGATTCCAAACATCACTGATTGGGCTTGCTCGACGTAATTATAGTACAGAGATTGCTAAAACCACCACTGTTCTACTCCCCCGCAATAATCGGTCGTAGAACGTGGTGGTTTTAAGCCGCGATTCATGAGCCAGTGCTTGATGAGGGGAGCCACTCCGTTGGGCGGCTCTGCCGACTTGTAGACGCCCGGAGGGCGGTGAGGGGGTCGCAGTCTTGGCGGTGAGCGTCGATTGCGAACCCCCGAACCCGGAGGGCTTCCCGCAGGGTAGGATGTGGCGTTTTCCCGACAGAGGTATCTGGCGTCCTCACCGGCAAATCAAAGATTATGGCGGGAGCCTTCTCGCGGAAATAGGTAAACTTTTGCAAAGCGCTTATAGCGCTTTGCAGCTTGCACAGACTTTCTATACGTTAGCCTTTATTGCTGTGCCGACAATCGTGTCGTAACCGCTGTATGATACACCACCAGGACCTACATTCACCTTCGTACCTCCCCCGATTCCATCCGTCTGAGTGGACAAACCGTTTTTGTCTGCGCTAGCAGTCACAATACCTGCTGGACCTATAGCGCTCAAATTAAGACCACCAGAGATAGACGCTAATTCTTCGTCTGATAACTCTTCCCAACAATCAAACTTCTTTGTGCTTTCCATTGTTACTTTTCCTTTTGTTCTTTGAATTTTTGAACCCTCCCCTGCCGGCATGCTAGGGGATTCACGCCACATCCCCATCTGACTTTTCGCCCCTTCGGGAACGCCAGTCGCCTGCGCCAGGGTTGCCCTACCAAGAGCGCTGGACTCACCTTGTTGGCTATCTGGTCAGTGGTTAGTAGCTTGTTGGAGACCCACTCTGAGGGAGAATCAGACTGCCTGCTTTCGGACGTGCTTACTTGCTCGCGGGTTAACCCTTCGGCTAGCCCCTATTAGGGGCTAGCCGAGGCTTTAAATAACGCTGGTATGCCTCCAACAGGATTGGTTCCAACCCCAGATATCCGTTTTGAACATCTTGCAATACCAGCTTGTTCTGATTAACTGACCTACTCAAAAATGCACTGAACAAGTCACGGTGATGTTCCGGAATGCCCGTTACATCCCGGTGAACTCGTTGAGACAAGGATTTTTTGATGCGCGTCCCGTCCAAATGAGTTTGGCTCAGTGCCGTTGTTTGAGTAGAAAACTTGATAACTGTACCGCCAGCATTTTCAGCTTTACGGAGCAGTACGTAGGGTACAAAACCTGGGGATTTAGCAGATATGGCTTTACCATGACGTTCTCAGTTTTGATATGTTTGCCATGCCTCAAAATCTTATTAACAACACGACGATTCTGAGTCTTGGCATAAGCAACTTTTCGTCGTTCTATTTCACGTTTCTTATTTGCAGCTTTTTTGAATGCTGAGCTACGCTCTTTTTTCTTGGTTCTAGGCAACTGTCTAGCCGTCTGGTATGGTTCGGAGTTACGGACCAAATCAAGTAGCTTCATCGCTTCATTAAGGCACGCATTGTATAGTTGCCTTCCTGCTTGGAAACGAGACAAAAACTCTGCTTCCTGCTTGCTGTCTACAGTTAACTGCACTTCTGTTATGAACGACAATGTTGTACTCCGAGCCAATTAAATCACCCCCTATCTTTTTTTTATTTCTGTTAGTAAATTACTCTAAAATCACGTTAATTAATACATCTTAATGAAAACTTTACGTGACGATTGTTTTATTCATCGTGTCGCATTTCCACCCCGATATAAATAACGTGAATCTATCAATTAAGTAGAACGGCGCAAAAAAACCGAAGTATGTAACGGAAAGTAAAGTTGCCCAAAAAGCTCTTCTCTTCTGCCTTCTGCCCTCTGCCTCCTGCCTTGTCATAACGACAATTTTCAACACCGACCTACTTAATTTAATTTCTTGATAGATTAACTTCGGGGCTATCATGCTCCCGCGTGAATCAGCGTATACTTTTCATCTTGCTTATAAGTAATATAATTTAGTGCTTAGTTATATAACTTCTACCTAAAGGGATAAAAAGCATGTGAGCCTTCCATAAACTACAGCAATAATTATTGCGGACGAAAGGAAAAGATAGTTTCCTTGAACTACTTGAAGAAGTATTTTTTTATCTTCTCTTGTACAAAAAATCAGGTCTATTAATGGCAATTGAAACATACAGCAATTATCATCCTTGTTTGACTGGATTCTTGAAAAAATTAGACTTTTTGAAGTCGATCAATAAAATTATTCTGGGGGTATTGCTGCGATTCCAAACTTCATGCTCAAACGTATCATCAAAAACTAAGCACTTGCCTTCTTCCCAGGTTTTCGTTTCATGCTCCACCCGTATCTCACAGTCATCAGGCACAATTAAACCCAAATGACAACGGAGTACAGTGTTTATATATCCCTTATGAGGAGCAATGTGAGTTCCAGGTGCAAGGCAAGAAAAAGTCGCCGTGGTCATTCCAGGAATAGATTCTACTAATTTTGTTGTTTCTGGACAAAAGCGGCAGTTATCCTCTAATTTTTTCCCAAAAGAATGCAAACTAAAGAGATCCCAGCCTTTGTTATAAAGAAACTCTTTTTGCCAATGGCTAGAATTAGCATGTTGCAGTCTGTTTAACTCTTCTTTGATGAGCAGCCAGTTTGATTCTAGGCTCTCTATAAATTTGAAATTAGTAGTTTCGTAAAACATTTTTTATTTGATTATGTTACGTTCGTTGGCTTGAAGGTAATGGGGAGAGCCTTGAGGCTGCGAAAAGCAACTTTGTTTCGCCACTCAAGGTTGTCTTGTGACAGCTTTATGTCAGGTAATTGTTGCACAAGAGCATTAATAGCAATTTCAGCTTCAATCCGCGTCAATACTGCACCCAAACAATAGTGGATACCATCAGCGAAAGCTAAGTGACTATTATTAGCGCGTGTAATATCGAAGCGATCTGGATCGGGAAATTGTGCAGGATCGCGATTTGCAGCGCCTAAAACAACAACAACTTTCTCACCAACTCGAATAGTGACACCATCTAAATCAACGTCTTCAGTTGCCACTCGTGTGGTGATTTGGATTGGGCTATCATAACGTAGTATTTCTTCCACAGCACTTTGAATCAGCATTGGTTGTGTCTTAATCTGTTGCATCTGCTGTGGGTGACGCAAGAGGGCAAGCATCCCGTTACCGATGAGATTCACTGTGGTTTCTTCACCAGTAAAGAACAATAACATACAAACAGAGATAATTTCTTCTTCACTTAGCTTGTTATTTTGTTCTTTAACTGTAATCAAAGCACTCAGTAAATCCTGTTGCGGGCTTTTTTGTCGTTGTGCAATTAAGCTTTTAAAGTAATCTGTAAATTCCAGGGCAACTTTATTCATCTGCTCATAGTCTTCCAAAGATCTGAGCGGATCTAAAATATTAGATAGTTCATCAGACCAATGATACAGCTTCAACCAATCTTCAACAGGTACCCCCAGGATTGCGGCAATAACATTGCAAGGTAATGGGCAAGCAAAATCGGATACTATATCCATGTAGCCTTGATGGCGAATTTTGCTAATTAATTCATCGGTGATTTGTTGAATTTGGGGACGCAGAAATTTGACGCTTGTAGAAGAAAACGCTTTACTAATTAGCCCTCGCAATCTAGTATGCTCAGGCGGATCTAAAAATATTAACCATTTGCTAATGGCTTGTGCAAGTGTATTGAAATCCTTCTGCTTCAAATAATTGCCTTTGTGTTTAACATTGTTTGGCATTTTATCAACACAAAAGCGAGGATCGCGCAAAACTGCTTTGGCATCAGCATAGCGAGTAACTACCCACATACCCTTAAAGCTCTGGTGTATTGGTTCAACAGAGCGGAGTTGGTGGTAGATGGGATAAGGATTCGCTTGAAACGCTGGGTGATAAGGATTAAATTTGACAGCTTTTGCAATCTCTGATTTTTGAGTCTTATTTGTATGAGCAATTGGCTCCATTTGACACATCTCCTGTCAATAACCAAATTTAACAGAAATTACTTAGCAAGTAAAACTTACAGGGAGAGCCTTTAAGCCACGTATGACTATACTCTTTTTCCACTCAATCTTGTTTGAAGCTAACTTTATATCAGGGAATTGTTGAATTAGTGTATTAATAGCAATTTGCGCTTCCACGCGTGCTAATGCTGCTCCTAAACAATAATGAATACCATCAGCAAAAGCAACGTGTTGATTCTGTCCTCGATTAATATTTAGCTCGTCGGGTTCTGGGAACTGGGCTGGATCTCGATTAGCAGCTCCCAAGCAAAGAACTATTTTTTCACCTGCTTTTATTGTTCGGTTACCGACTTCTAAATTATCAATAGCAATACGCGTTAACATTTGAATTGCACTATCGTAGCGAATTATTTCTTCTACAGCACTTTGGATTTTTGTTGGTTCTGTTTTGAGTTGTTCTATTTGGTTAGGGTGTTGTAGCAATGCCAGTATTCCATTGCCTATTGTATTACCTGTGGTTTCTTCACCTGCCCCGAATAACAATGTGCAAATTGCCAATATATCCTTTTGACTTAACCTGTCATTTTGCTCTTGAGCTGCAATCAAATTACTAATTAAGTCTTCTTGTGGATCTTTTTCTCGTTCGGCAATCAGAGTACGTAAATATTCCTGAATCTCTTTTGTAGCTTTATTCATCGCTTGATATTCTTCTAGTGACACAAGTGGATCTAAAATACGAGACAAAACATTAGTCCACTGATGAAGCTGCTGTTGAGCTTCTTTTGGTATTCCCAACAGCATACTAATTACACTGACAGAAAGTGGACTGGCAAGATCGGCAACAATGTCCATACTCCCCTTGTGCCGAACTTTGTCAAGCAATTCATCCACAATTTCCTGAATATGAGGACGCATACGCTCAACAACTACAGGAGAAAAGGCTTTACCTACTAACCCACGTAATCTCGTATGGTCTGGCGGGTTCATATAAAATAAAAATCGGCTGGTGGTATAAGCAAGAGTATTTAAATTCTTTTCCTTGTCTTTGAGATATTTGTTTCTTTCTTGTATTGATTTTGGTCTATCATCAGTCCGAACACGACCACTTTTTAAAACTGCTTTGACATCGGCATAGCGGGTAACGATCCAATCACCTCCAACAAAGTATCTATGTACCGGATCTGACTCTCGGAGGCGATGGTAAGTTGGATAAGGATTAGCGTTAAACTTAGGGTCAAAAAGATTGAATTTGAATGCTTTTGCTGACTCTACTTTTTCTGATGTTGTAGTACTAATTGCTTCTTTGTTCATATTAATGTCTCGGCAATTCCATTTTTTTCAAACACTAACTGAAGATTGGATTGATGGCAATGAATTATATTCCTCTGCTAAATACTGCGCTAGTATTTCGATGCTAGGGTATTCCCAGAAAAGAATAATTGCAAGTTCACAGCCAATCCATTGACCTAATTCACCTGTCATGCTGACTGCCACTGCTGAATCTAAACCATATGCAGTAAAAGGTTCTTGAATATCTATTTCATCAGGAGGTATGTTCAGGTACAAGGCAAGATGAGAAATCAGCCAGGTTTGAATCGCTTCTTTTGTAAAAGTTGGCTTTAACGATTTCTGGTCAACCTCAGATTTATTAATATTTGAATTAACATCTGAAGAATGCACTTGTTCCCAAAGGTCGTCTACTTCTGCTTGAAGTTGTTGTAAGTCTTTTTGTTCAAGATTCGCTGTCCAATCTCCGACAACATCCAAATTTCCATCTAGAAATCCAACTCGACAAGCGTGACGCTGAATCTTACCACTAGAAGTTTTTGGGATGCTCGCCGTCTTTAGCAGCACAATGGCATAAACTTGTAACTGGTGCTGCTCTGATACTGCTTGACGAATAGACTTAACGATTTCATCTACATCCAACTGACGTAAGTAAGTACGCTCTATCTCTTGAGTAATAACTAGCTGCTCAACACCATTTGTCTCCACAGAAAATGCTGCGCCGCAGTTTGCTCGCAGTGCGGGATGACTATTCTCGACTGTCAATTCAATATCCTGGGGATAATGATTTTGCCCTCGAATAATCATCATATCTTTGAGGCGACCTGTGACAAATAGTTCGCCATCAAGCAAAAATCCTAAATCTCCAGTGCGTAGATATGGTCCTTCTTTTATGTTTTGCAGTTGGGCATTGAAAGTTTGTTGAGTTTCTTCCAGTTTCTTCCAGTAGCCACCAGCCACACTCGGTCCTGCAACCCAAATCTCTCCTATTTGTCCATCTGAACAGCGAGTTAATGATTCTGGGTGAACAATGACAATTTTTTGGTCCAAACTACTATGACCAACACCAACAATCGTTCTTGCATCTTCATCTTTGCTATTAGTAGTCACAATCAGATTCTGCTTAAACGCTTTATCTTGCAGAAAGCCAATCACTGGTGGCTCTTTTTTCAAACCCCCAGACACAATCAAGGTTGTTTCCGCCATTCCATAGCAGGGGTAAAAAGCACTTCTTCTAAAGCCACAATCTGCAAATGTTGCTGAAAACCTCTCAATAGTTTCCGCCCGTACAGGTTCAGCACCATTGAAAGCAACCTCCCAACTGCTCAAATCAAGCTGTTGGCGTTGTTCAGGAGTAATCTTGTCAACACACAAATCATAAGCAAAATTAGGTCCACCACTGGTATTCGCCTTATAGTCCGAAATAGCTTTTAGCCAGCGAAAAGGTTTTAGTAGGAAAGACTCTGGCGACATCAGTGTAACTGAACAACTGCCATATATAGGCTGTAGCACTCCACCAATCAACCCCATATCGTGGTAAGGAGGAAGCCAAATCACACCTCGACTGTCAGGTGTATGCTCAAAAGCCTGATAAATTAAAGCAGAATTATACAGTAAATTGTCATGATTCACCATCACCCCTTTCGGGTTTCCTGTCGTACCAGATGTGTACTGGAGAAGTGCCAGTGAGTTGTTATTAATTTCAGGAAAATACCAATCATCTGCTAAATTCTCGGCTATATTATCAGTCGTTATACATCGCAAAGCTGCTAATTCTGGTTCTTCTTTGAATGTTTCTCCCAATTTAGTCATTACAGATGAAGTGGTGAGTGCAAAAGTTGCCTGTGCATCTTGTGCAATAGCTTGCAATCTTGTCATCCGCTGTTTACCTCGTGGTGGATACACAGGCACAACAGTTACACCTGCATACAAACCTCCAAAAAAAGCAGCAATAAATTCCAGTCCGGGCGGGTAGAGAAGCAGCACTCTTTCTCCAAAAGCTTTCATGCTTTGAAGCAATGCGGCAATGGTGCGTGCTTTTTGGTCTAATTGTTCATAAGTGAAGCTAACTTTTTCTGTTTCTCCATCTACCAAAAAGGTATATGGCACCTGGTTTGGTTGTTGTTGCGCTCTATAACGTAACAGGTTAACTAAAGTCGCTTCTTGCTGTGAATGTGGTGAAAATAAATCGTGATACATACCTATGTTTGTACTTGAAGTAGTTAGAAATTTCTGAGAAATGTTCTTAAATAGTTTGACTGACTGATTGATAAAAGAATCTTGTTATTTTTTACAGCCAATGCCTAGCACTGCTTAGAGTTCTGGCTATATTTTGCTAAAAAAGCGTGCTATTTAATCATAAATAAAATAGGTCGATATGGATTGCTCCTAATACCTTGAAGTAAGCTCATAAAATCTGACATAATCGTGTTCATTGTACTTTCTAAAAAAATCGACATCGTATTCTATCTCTCCAAAAATGTATTTTTTTGAGCATGATCAGATTCACTTTTAAACAAGCCCAACTGGGTTTGTAATTGTTGAGCCAGATCAATCAGGGTCATATCTTCAAATAACAGCTTGATTGACCAGTCAAAAGCAAAGTCTTGTTTAATGCGGTTTACCAGTTGAATTAACATCAACGAGTTCAACCCCAAGGTATTGAGCGGTTGTTCAACATCTAGCTGGGATGGAGCCAATCCCAACACTTTAGCAATCTGTTCTATCAAATATTCTTCAAGCAGTTGCTGCTGTTTCTCTGGAGATGTTGCAAGTTGTACTCGCCTTAACTCAATAGTCAATTCAGGGGCAATAACTTCAGGGATGGGTAGGTCTCGATTTGTGGTTTGGTTAATCAAAGAAAATTCATGTTCATCGGTTGAGAATGCAGTTTCCTGGTGATGTCGAATTAGAGCGGTGATTAGTTTTGGTAGGAGTTGCACTTGCTCTAATGAAAATGGTTCGGTTTGGGCAAGAAGCTGAACAATCTGTTCCGTCGAATCTCCCCGGTCAAGTAAGCTAGAAATCAAAGAGCGGTGAGGTAGTGGGGATAGATCGCTTGATTGCGACGAGCGACTACTGCTGAACCAATAACTTTGTCGCTCAAAAGGATAAGTGGGCAGTCGTAGGCGATGACGGGGATAGTCACGATCAAATCCTGACCAATTAACAGGTGCTCCTAAAACATAAAGTTGTGCCAAACTGGACAACATCTGTTGCCAGCTTGATTGCCCCGGACGTAAGCTTGGAAGCCAAACCCCAACTCCTTCAGGTAGACAACGGATGCCCATTGACAATAGATTAGGCTTTGGTCCGATCTCGACAAATACCGTGACTCCCTGCTGGAGCATGGTTTGCATCCCTGTGAAAAACCTCACGGGTTTCTGGATCATCGTCCTCCAATACTCTATGGTGGTCATTAAATCACCAGACACCTGCCCTGTGACACCAGAAATTATCGGGATTTGGGGAGGAGAAGGAGCAAAATCTACCAGTGGTGATTCCATCAAAGGCGAATGATACGGGTAGGATACACTCAGTCGAATCGTTTTGATTCCTTCTGCTTCCAAAGCAGCCATAACGGCATCAACTGCCTGTTGCTCACCGGAAATCGTCAGCAATGGTTCGGCGAAAAGACCAATGACAACTTTGTCAGCGTAGGGTTGAATTGCAGCTGCCACTCGCTCTTCATCTGCAAATACAGCGCCTATCGTCCCTTTCTGGCTTTGAGATTGAACCTGCTGCTCTCCTCTGATTGCAAGCTTGAGCGCGTCTTCCAGACTCAAAATACCGGCAACACAGGCAGCGGCATACTCTCCCAGGCTTATTCCCATCACAACCGACGGTTCGATACCCCAAGATTTCCACAACTCGCAAAGCGCTATTTGCAGCGCAAATAATGCCGTCCAGTTGTCAACTGGATCGATGACAGTTTCCTTAGCTGCACAGATATAAAGAACGTCGATCAGAGATTTTCCAAGCAACGGCTGGGCGATCGCATTACAGCGATCAATAACTTGGCGAAAGACTGGCTCTTGTTCGTACAGTTGACGATCCAGTTCTAGTTTGCCGTAAATCAAGCCAGTGAACAAGAATCCAATCTTGGGAACTTTCTTTGGCTTGACAACGCCACTCACCAACTCCGCCGACTGCCCAGTTACAGCAAACGCCTCCAAGCGTTCTGCAAATTGTGCTGTAGAGTCCCCAATCACAGCCAGCCGATAATTAAATGAGGTTCTGCCAGTATTGGCACTAAAACAAACATCAGCAATTGGCACATCAGGATGATTAACTAGAAACTCGTGATAACTGTGGGCTAGCGATCGCAATGCTGTTTCTGTTTTGGCAGATAGCGTCAGCACATGTAGCGGGCGATCAATAAAAGAGGACTCCTTGACTTGATCCGGGGAAGCTTCCATCACTATATGAGCGTTTGTGCCGCCAAAGCCGAACGCACTCACGCCTGCAATGCAAGGGCGATCGCTCTTGTAAGGCTCCAAGTTTTGCTGCACTTGCAATGGCAGTTTATCGAACCCCACATTCGGATTTGGCTGCTGAAAATGCAAAGAGGGCGGTATCTGTCCATACTTGAGGGACAACGCCACTTTAATCAATCCGGCAATTCCACTAGCTGCCTCTAAGTGTCCAATGTTGGTTTTGACGGAACCAACACGACATTTATCTCCAACAGAGCGATTTGCTCCTAAAACGGTTGCCAAGGCTTTGAGTTCGATCGCATCCCCCAACAGAGTTCCAGCACCTTGTGCTTCGACA